>CAZLYE010000622.1:0-13743 GCA_964562865.1 uncultured Binatia bacterium (SeqCode)
CATCAGGCGGGACGAGACCGCGTTCGGGTCCATCCGAATGACCTGACGCAGCATCGCCTCGCCCTTCTGTGCGTCGCCGCCGAGGAGACGCGGGAGGCGGATCAGGAACGTGCCCTTGGCGGCGAGCGCGTCGGTGTACTGCGGATCGAGCTCGAGCGTGCGGTCGAGCTCGGCCATCATGCGGCGGAAGCCGATGACCGACGTGATGCTCTCGCCGTCGAGGCGCATGAGCTCGCCGAGGTTGCAGAAGAGACCGAAGTGCGCGTCGGCGTTCAGGTCGTCGAGCGCGACGGCACGTTCGCCGAGCGCCTGGCCGCGGTCGAAGTGCGCCTTGCGCTCCTCACGCTGCGTGGCGCGGCGGCCGGCCTCGCACTCCGCGCGCGCCGCGGCGGCGAGAGTCACCGCCGAGTCCGCGGCCGCGACGGCGACGGGCGCCACGCCGAGGCAAAGGAGTCCCACGAGGGCGCCAGAACGGAGTCCGCGCATCGAAGCTCAAACCATGCCAACCGCTCGGGACGAAGTCAATGGATCAGAAGCCCAGGCGGCGGATGCGGCGCTCGTCCAGGCCGAAGAAGTGCGCAATTTCGTGTACCACGGTGGCCGTCACCTGCTGGCGGAGCGCGTCGCGCGTGGGACAGTGACGGAGGAGCGGCCCGGCGAAGATCGTGATGCGGTCGGGAAGGGCTCCAGCGAAATCGTGCGGCCGTGCCGGGAGCGGCGTCCCCTGGTAGAGCCCGTACAGCGTCTCCCGCCGCGGATCGAGCCCGAGCTCGCGGAGCATCCGCTCCGACGGCTCCTCCTCGATCAGCACCACCACGTTCTCCAGATACCGCGCGAATCCCTCTGGGATCCGCGAGAGCGCCTCCTCGACGATCCGCTCGAACTCGGCACGCTCCATCGCCGCAACAGAACGGACGAACCGCGACCCGTGTCAACCCGGCGGGCGCGGGGACCGTGCCGGTCGACGAGTGGGAGGCGGCGACGACGGTCCGCCCTCGTCGCCCCAAGGACCCGCGCGGAGACCGGCACCCCGGTCCCCGCGCCCGCCGGACGCGACGCGCGTCACAAGCGGTTCAACCCGTTCAGCGCCGCGACCTTGTACGCCTCCGACAGCGTCGGATAGTTGAACACGGTCTCGACGAAGTACTCGATCGGCCCCCCGAACGCGAGGACGGCCTGCCCGATGTGCACCAGCTCGGAGGCCTTCTCGCCGATGATGTGCACGCCGCGGAGCCGGTGCGACTCGCGCTCGAAGAGGAGCTTCAGCATGCCCGCCCGGTCGCCGACGATCTCCCCACGGGCGATCTCGCGGAAGAAGGCCTGACCCACCTCGTACGGGACGCGCGCCTGCGTGAGCTGCTCCTCGGTCTCCCCCACCATCGATATCTCCGGGATGGTGAAGATGCCGTACGGCAGCCGCGCGCCCTCGCCGTTCACGGGCACGCCGAAGGCGTGCGCCATGGCGCGACGGCCCTGGTGCATGGCGGTGGCCGCGAGGCTCGGGAAGCCGATCACGTCGCCGACCGCATAGACGTGCGGGACGGCGGTCTGGAAGTGGTCGTTCACCGGGATGAGCCCGCGCCGGCCCGCCGTCAGGCCCGCGCGCTCGAGCGCGAGGTCCGCGGTGTTGCCCTCGCGCCCGACCGCGTAGAGGAGCTTCTCGCTCGCGACGACCTTCCCGCTCCGCGTCTCGGCGACGACGCGTCCCGGCTCCTCGAGGCGGACCGCGGCCACCTCCTCGCCGAGGCGCAGCGTGATCCGGTGCTCGCGCATGCGGGCGACGAGGAGGTCGGCGATCTCGTGGTCGACCAGGTCGAGCACGCGCGGACGCGTGTCGATCAGCGTGACCTTGATGCCGAGGAGCGCGAACATGCAGGCGTACTCGCAGCCGATCACCCCGGCCCCGACGATGGTGAGCGTGCGCGGCATCGTGTCGAGCCGCAGGATCGAGTCGCTGTCGTAGACGTGCCGGTCGTCGAACGGGATGTCGGGATGGCGGGCGGGCCGCGACCCCGTCGCGATGACGATCACCGCCGCGGTCACCTCGCGTCGTGCGCCCGCGTCGACGACCTCGACGCGGTGCGGGTCGAGGAAGCGCGCCGAGCCCGGCAGCAGCGTCACCTCGTTCCGGTCGAGCTTCTGCTCGAGCACCTCGAGCTGGCCTCCGATCACGGCGTCCTTCCGCCGGAGGAGCTCCGCCAGCGTGACGTTCTTCCCCACCGTCGCGCGGATGCCGGAGAGCGACCGCTGCTTCACCCCCGCGATGTAGAGGATCGTCTCGCGGAGCGTCTTCGACGGGATCGTCGCGGTGTGGAGGCAGTTGCCGCCGAGACGCTCGGGACGCTCCACGACGGCCACCCGCCGGTTCACCTTGGCGGCCTGCATGGCCGCCTTCTCCCCGGCCGGCCCGGAGCCGATCACGAGCACGTCGAAGGCGGGAGACATGGCTCCCCGGCGCTATCGGCATCCGGTCGTCCGCGCTTGAGGGGTTGCGCCGCGCCCGGGGCGTCGGTTAGTCCCGGCCATGCGCATTCGATTCGGGATCCAGACGCCACAGGAGGGCGCCACGTACGAGGCGCTCGCCGCCCACTGGCGAGAGGCGGACGCGCTCGGCTTCGACTCGGTCTGGCTCGACGACCATCTCTACGGCGTCGTCCGCCCGCCGGGCGAGCCGCAGATGGAGGCGTGGACGCTGCTCGCGGCGCTCGCGCGCGAGACCCGGCGGATCGAGCTCGGCATCCTCGTCACCTGCAACTCGTATCGGTCGCCGGCGCTGGTCGCGAAGATGGCGGCGACCGTCGACGTGATCTCGAACGGCCGCTTCGTCCACGGGATGGGCGCGGGATGGTACCAGAGCGAGTACGACGGGTACGGCTACGACTTTCCGTCGCCCGGCGTCCGCCTCTCGCAGCTCGACGAGGCGCTGCGGCTCCAGCGGCTCCTCTGGACCGAGGAGCGCGCGTCGTTCAGAGGACGCCACTACCGCGTCCACGAGGCCTGGTGCAGCCCGAAGCCCCTCCGCCGGCCGCATCCGCCGATCCTGATCGGGGGCGGCGGCGAGCGGGTCCTCCTCCGGCTCGTCGCCCGCCACGCCGACGTCTGGAACTGCGGAGGCGACGTCGCCGAGCTCCGGCGGAAGCTCGACGTCCTCCGGGACCACTGTGCCACCGAGGGCCGCCCCTACGAGGCGATCGAGAAGTCGTGGTTCGGGAACGTGATCGTCGACGCGGACGCGGCGCGCGCCGAGGCACGGCTCGAGCGCCTCGCCGGGGCCTGGGGCATGAGCCGTGAGCAGATGGCGGCCCGCGCCCTCGCCGGCACGCCCGAGCGGGTCGTCGAGCGCATCCGCGAGTACGCGGCGCTCGGCTTCCGTAGCTTCATCGGCATGTTCGGCCGTGTCGACGACCTCCGTAGCACCCGCCTCTTCGCGGAGCGTGTGATCCCGGCTTTCCGCGATGACGGCGAAGTGCCGCCGGCCGTCCGTTTTTGATCGAGTCGGGCCTCGCGGAGGGGTGGCAGGCGCGAACGGCGCGCGGCACAGGCGTTGCAAAGGACGCGCGATGGCCATCTTCCGCAAGCCACGGCGGCGACAGGCGACCGGGGTCACCCACTCACCTGTTTCCGGGATGCCGCCGGCCGATGCCCTCCGGGCGCGCCTCCGGGAGATCGCCGCCGAGGCCATCGTCCCCGAGGACGCGCTCGAGCCCGCCCTCAGGGCCATCCTCGAGGCGACGCGCGCCCATGCCGGCGCCGTCCTGCTCTACGACCCGCGCCAGGCCATCCTCCGCCTGGTCGCGGAGGTCGGGCTCTCCGACGAGGGCTGCCGCCGTCTCCGCAGCGTGCGGCGCGGCGACCCGACGTCGTGGGACATGCCGCTGAGCGGCCTCCTCAACCGACGTGCCTACATCATCGAGAGCGCGAACCGGAACCGCTACGTGCCCCGGCTCGTCGAGCACGTCGGCTCGGTGCGGACGGTCTCCTGCTTCCCGCTGTTCACGGGTCCGACGGCGGTCGGCAGCCTGGTGATCGTCACGCTGTCGCCGCGCGCCTTCGGCGAGCGCGACATCCGGATGCTCGAGCGTCCGGTGATCGAAGTGACCGCGATGATCGAGGCGGTCCGCCGGCGGGGCGGCGTCGTCGAGGACGAGACGATCACCACCGCGACCCGGACGCGGCAGCTCGCCGATCCCGCGATCTTCGCGGAACGCGATCAGCTGCGCAACGAAGTGTCGGCGCGACTGTCGGAGCGGGCGGTCCTGGCGGCGGAGCTCGCGTCGAAGGGCGGCGAGACCGAGCGCCTCCGCGTGGAGCTCGAGGCGGCCATCGCGGACCGTGACCGCCTGACCGGGGAGCTCGAGCGCGCGCACGAGGACACGGAGCGCGCCGGCAGCCTCGCCGGCTCGCTCGCGACGGCGGAGCGCGAGCGCGCGCGGCTGGCCGCGGCACTCGAGGCGGCCGCGGCGGAGCGCGTCGAGCACGCCAAGGTGCAGTCGGCGCTCGAGCAGGCCCGCGCGGAGGCGGAACGGGCCGCGGCGGCCGCGGTGGCCGAGCTCGAGGCGTCGAAGCGCACGAGCGCGGTGACCGGCACCGAGGCCGTCTCGCGCAGCGCCGAGCTCCTGACGGAGATCGACCGCCTGCGCGCACAGGTCGACGAGTCCGAGGCCGCGCTCGCGCGCGAGCGGACGCTCGTTCGCGAGCGGGAGCGGGAGCGCGAGCGGCTCGCGCACGAGCTCCGGGCCGCCGCGGTGCGCGAGCAGCGTCTCCGCGACGACCTCCAAGCGGCGGCCGGCCGCGTGGACACCGCCGCCGAGGACGCGGTCCGACACGCGCTCGAGACGGCGCGCACCGCGGACGAGGCACGCGCGGCGGCGGCTGCAGAGGCCGAGTCGCTCAGCGAGGCCCTCGCGTCCGGGCAGGAGATCGTCCTCGCCCTCGAGGACGAGGCCGGCCGCGCGAATTCCGAGGTGGAGCGGCTGCTCGCGGCGGCGCGTGCGGCGTCCTCCGAGAGCGAGCGGCTGGCGGTCTCGCTCGCCGAAGCGCGGGCCCGCGAGCTCGCGTCCACGGCGCGGCTCGCCGAGGCCGGGCGCGAGGCCGACACGCTCCGGCGCGAGAGCTCGCGCGTGACGGTCTCCGCGCGCGAGCGCGAGGCCGAGGTCGCCTCGTTGAAGGCCCGCTTCGAGTCGCTCGCCGCCGAACGTGACCGCGTGCGCGAGACGCTCGCGGCCACCGAGGCGGAACGCGATCGCCTTGCCACCGACGCGGCGCGGGCGCCCGCCGAGCAGGCGCAGCTCCAGGAGGCGCTCGAGCGCGAGCGCGCCGAGCGGGCCCGACTCAGCGCCGCGTTCGGCACCATGCAGAGCGCGCTCGGAGAGCTCGAGGCGACGCTCTCGCGCCGCGAGGCCGAGGCCACGGCTCAGGTGGCGGAGATCGCACGCCTGATGGAGGAGCGGGGGCGTCTCGCCGCGGAGCGTCCCGCCGCGCCCGTCACGGCTGCGCCCGCGCCGACGCCGGCCGCACCATCCCGCGAGACGGTGCGCCTGGTGACCGTCCCGCCCCCGATGACGTCGCGCACGCGCGCGCGGGACGTCGACCCGACCCGCCCTGCGATCGCGCTGCTCGACGTCGAGGGGACCTGGGCGGGGGTCACGGTCGACGGGCACTCGATCGCGGTCGTGCCGCCCGGGGACGAGGTCGTCGATCGGATCGCGGCGGTCGAGCCGGGTCGGATCGTCGTCAACCTGATCGCTCCCGGCGCGCTCGACGCGCTCTCGGTCCTCCGCGCCGCGGGCTCGACGGCGCGCTTCTGGGGCTGCCTCGCCGACACGGCCGCGGATCGCGCCCTCGCGCTCGGCGTGGTCGAGCCGGCGATGGGCCCGCTCGACCCCGATTCGATCGTCGAGGTCCTCGGCAAGTACGCGGGGCGCGGAACGCGCGTCGTCACGGCCGGGGCGGACGTCGACGCCCTCATGAGCCTCCGACAGGCGCTCGCGCGCGGCGGGCTCTCGGTCTCGATGGCGTGGGACGGGAAGCAGGCTGCCGACCTGCTGCTGGTGGTGCGGCCCGAGGTCGTGGTGGTGGACCTCGCGCTGCCGCGCCGCGACGGCTACGGGATCGTCGCGCGGCTCGCCAACGTCGACCCGGCGCCGAGCGCGGTGGTCATCTCGGCCGCCGACGACGCATCGGCAGGCTTCGCGGCCGCGCTGGCGGACCCGGGGCACGGCGGGCGCACGCTCTCCCTGAAGCAGTGCCTCGAGGCCCTGATCGTGCGCAGCGAGGCGCCGGTCGACCGGCGGCAGAAGGTCCGGGTCGTCGGGCGGAAGTGAGCCGGGCGCTCAGCTCCCGACGAGCGCGATCTCGCGGTCGATCGCGGAGAGGAGCACGTCCGGATCGACCGGCTTCTCGAAGACCAGATCCGCCCCCCGCGCCCGCGCCTCGTCCCGGCTGAAGTGCGAGCCCCACCCGGACACCAGGACGACGACGGTGTGCATCGACCGGAGCTTGGCGGCGCGTGCGACCTCCCAGCCGGGGCGGTCCGGCAGCCCGACGTCGGTCACAACCACGGTGAACTCGCGCCGCTCGATGGCCTCGAGCGCGTCGGCGACGGTGGCCGCGCTCTCGACGGTGTAGCCCTGCGTGGCGAGGAGCTCGGCCGTCGCGTCGCGGACCGTCGGGTGATCGTCGACGACGAGGACGCAGCCCGCGTCACGGGTGGCGTGGGTGGGCAGGGAGCGCACGACGGCGGGCGGCGCGGCGGTCGGCAGCGAGACGAACACGGTCGTGCCCTTGCCGAGCTCGGACTCGATGAAGATGGACCCGCGGTGCGCCCGGACGACGCCGTACACGGTGCTGAGACCGAGCCCCGTCCCGCCGGGCTTGGTGGTGAAGAACGGGTCGAACGCGCGGTGTTGCTCGTCGACGGTCATGCCCTTCCCGGTGTCCCGGATCGCGATCCGGATCTCGCCGCTGCGCTCCGCGGCGGACACGTCGAGCATCCCGCCCTCCGGCATGGCGTCGAGCGCGTTCAGGAAGAGGTTCAGGAACGCCTCGGTCAGCTTGGTCGCGTTGCCGTCGATCGGCGGGAGGCAGGGCAGCGAGAGCTCCACGCGGAGCGGCGGACCGTGCCGGTTGAGCCGCGGCTCGAGGAGCTGCACGATGTCCTGCAGGACCCGCGCGACGTCGAGCGACCTCATCCGCTCGTGCTCATCGTCGCGGGCGAAGGTGAGGAGGCGGCGCGTGAGCGCGCGGCCGACGTCGACCGCCTGCTTGATCGAGTGGAGCGCGGGCTCTGCGATTCCCGGCAGCACGCGCTGGCGCTGCAGCGCGGCCGTCTGCAGCCCGATCGCCTGCAGGAGATTCCCGAACTCGTGCGCCACCTCGGCGGCGAGCTGTCCGAGCGCCTTCAGATGCTGCGCACGGGTCAGGCGATCGCGCGCCTCGTCGAGCTCGCGGCTCTTCTCCTGCAGCTCGCGCGAGCGGGCGCTCGCGGCGGTCGCGTCCTGGAAGAAGCAGAGCGTCCCGAGCGGCTGGCCGGCGGGGTCGCGCAGCGCGGTCGAGCGATGACGGAGCACGCGGTAGGAGCCGTCGGGCAGGTGGTGCGTCCACGTGAGCCGGCCGTCGGGGTCCGGCTCCTCCTCGATCCCGGAGACGCCGAGGTGCGCGGCGAGCGTCGCGGCCGTCTGGCCGACGAGCGCCGCGCTCGAGAGCCCGAGGAGTTCCTCGAGCCGGCTCGTGACCCAGACGATACGACGATCCGCATCGAGGAGCAGGATGCCGTGCTCGGGCGGGAAGTCGTGCGCCCCGACGCCCGCGAGCACGGTCCGGAGATGCTCGAACGCCATCCGGAGGTCGGCCAGGTCGGGGGCGCAGACCTTCGCCCCCGACAGACTGCTCGCGCCGACAGTCATGCGGTGCGACTGCTTTACTCGGGTCCGCTCGCGCGGGTCAATCCGACCTCCGAAAATCGAGCGATGCATAGAACGTTGATTGACAGTCGGCACACGCCGCCGTAGCCTTCCGGCGATGCTCCGGCGAGAACCCGGACCCGAGCGCGCGCGGGTGATCGGGCTCCTGGATGCGTTCCAGGCGGCGGAGCGTGCCGGAGCGGAGGCGGTCGGACGGTGGATCGGCGCCTGCGGCGACCCGCGGCTGCGCGGCGGCCTCAAGGTGATCCGCGCCCGCGACGCGCGACACGCTGCGCTGGCGGAGGCGCGACTCCGTGCGTTGGGCGGCGTCCCGGGTGCGCGTCCGAGCCGTGAACTGGCGGCGCTCTGCGGCGTGGTGGCGGACCCTGGGGTGTCCGATCGCTCGAAGCTCGCGATGCTGGTCGGCCGGCTGCCCGGTGCCGCGGAGGAGCCGCTCGCCGAGCTCGTCCGGGACGTCGAGGGCGACGCCGAGACGCGCGCGCTCCTCGAGACCGTCGTCGACGACGAGCGCACGAGCCTTCGCTGGCTGCGCCACGCGCTCGACGTCCTCGAGGGCGCGGAGGCGTGAGGCCGTGAGCCAACCGGACGTCGAGCGCGAGTGGCTCGCCCGCTTCCTCGACGACCTCCGGGCCGCCGAGGCGGCGGCGGCCGAGGTGGTGGAGGCGTGGATCGACGTCTGCCGGCTCGACGGCCTCCGGGGCGGGCTCCGCGCGATCGCGGAGCGCGAAGCCGCGCACGCCGAGGTCCTGGCGGAGCGGCTCCTCGAGATCGGGGCGTCCTGCGCCGCGAGCGTCGACGACCTCATGCGCGCCCAGGCGCTCGCCCGCTTCGGCTCGGACGCCGTCCCCGACGAGGACAAACTGGCTCTGGTCGTCGCCCGCTATCCCGACGACACCAGTGCCACACGCGCGATCACGTCAGTGGTCGACCAGCTGGACCACGACGTCGAGACCCGAGAGATCCTGCGCCTGATCGCGGAAGGAGAGAGCGCGACGATGGCGTGGTTGCGCGCGTATCACGCAGGCCTCGAGCGACCTGCCGGGGCGTAGGCGGGGCCTGCGACCCGGCAGGGGCGACGGGGCTGCCGCCGCGGCGACCTTCGACGAGCCCCACGCGCGCTCCGGTCGTGGACGCAGCGGTCGCGGGCGAGGAGCGGGAGCTGCGGGGGCAGCCCCGCCGCCCCTGCCGCGACGACCGCTACCCGCCCAGCCCCCGCAGCCAGCGCGCCACGACCTGCACGATCTCGGCCCACACCTCCTCGTCGGCGCGCCCCGTCCGGCGCGGGACGCGGAAGGAGTGGTCGCCGCCTTCGATCGTGTGGAGGCTCGCGTGGGGGAGGCGGGCGAGGACGGGGCGGAGGCGGTCGAGGTCGCAGAGCGTGTCGCGGGTCCCCTCGACGAAGAGCATGGGCACGGTGACGCCGGGAAGGTGGTCGGCGCGGAGCGCCTCGGGCCGGCCCGCGGGGTGAAGCGGGTAGCCGAGGAAGACGAGGCCGCGCACGGGAGTGCCCGCGGCGGCGACGTACGAGGCGATCCGTCCGCCGAGCGACTTGCCGCCGATCGCGATCCACGGCGGCGCGAGCGTCCGATCGGCGGCGACCGCGTCCACCACCGCGCGGTAGCAGCGCTCGAGCACCGGCCGCGGATCGGGGGCCCGGCGGCGCGCCTCCGTGTAGGGGAAGTTGAACTTGACGGCGACCCAGCCCTCGCGCGCGAGGCCGGTGTGGACCGTCGACATGAACGCGCTCGCCATGTCGCTGCCGGCGCCGTGGGCGAGGATGATCGCCGGCGTGCGGCCGGGTCGCTTGAACCCCGACGGCAGCGCGACCACCGCCGACACCGCACCGCCTCCGGGCAACGGGATGCGACGGCGGCGCGTGGCGAGCTTCATGGGCGGAGAGCGCCCGCATCTATAGCGGGCGCCGGCCGGAGGTGCGAGCGGAACTCGACTTGGAGAGCCGCTTGGGATAGCGACGGCGGCGATGGCGGAGCCGCCGATCGTCGGGCTGACGGGCGGGATCGGCGCGGGAAAGAGCACGGTCGCCGCGATCCTCTCGGAGCTCGGGGCACGCGTCATCGACGCGGATCGCATCGGGCACGAGGTCTACCGACCGGGCACGGAGGGCCACCGGCGGGTCGTCGCCGCGTTCGGGCCGGGCGTGGTCGCGGCCGACGGCACCATCGACCGGCGCGCGCTCGGCGCCATCGTCTTCGCGGATCCGGCCGCGCTCGCGCGCCTGAACGCGATCGTCCATCCGCTGCTCGCGGCCGAGGTCGGCCGTCGCATCGCGGCCGCACGCGCGGACGGAGGCGGGGCGCCGATCGTGATCGAGGCGGCCATCCTCCTGGAGGCCGGATGGCAGCCCCTCGTCGACCGCATCTGGGTGGTGTCGACCGAGCGCGAGCACGCGATCGCGCGCGTCGTCGCGTCCCGCGGGCTCACGCGCGCGGACGTCGAGCGCCGGCTGGACGCGCAGATGCCGGACGCGAAGCGCTGCAGCGCGGCCGACGTGGTCATCCGGAACGACGGCCCGCCGGCCGCGCTCCGGGCGGAGGTGGAGAAGGCGTGGCGGACGCTCTTCGACTGATCGTCGCGTTGGCGATGGCGGCGCCGGCGATCGCCGGCGCCGCCGGCCCGTGCGACCAGGAGCGCGGGCAGACCGGGGTCGCGGTCGCGCCCGATGTGTCCGGCGGCCTCGCGGTCGCGGCCGTCGACCCCGAGTCGGCCGGGGCCGCGAGCGGCGTCGCCGCCGGAGACGTCGTCGTGCAGGTGAACGCGACGGTACCGCGGAGCTGCGGCGACTGGGCGCGCGCGGTGCGCGAGGCACGACGGGACCGGAAGGCTCTCCTCCTGCTCGTCCGGCGCGCCGGCGGCGAGGTGCCGGTCGTGCTCGCGGCGGCCACGTGGGATCGTGTGGTGGCCGCCGTCGCGCCGGCGCCGCCGCCGGAGGCCCCGAGCGTGCGGCAGATCGTCGCGACACCCCCGCCGCCCCCGCTCCCTCCCGACGCGAGCGTCACGGTCGACGAGGTACTGCACGGGCTCGCGGCGCTCGAGGGCCGAGAGCGCCCGTCGGCGCGGCTCGCGACCTACCAACACGATCTCGCTCTCCTCCACCGGCAGGTGGAGACGCTCGCGGCTCGCGGCACGGCGCCGCCGAACGTCGTCGCCGCGCTCCGGACGGTGCTCGGGTACTACGAGGCGGCCGCCGTCGCGTGGGCGAGCGAGGACGCGCGCCGGGAGACCGACCATCAGCCGCGCCACGTCGCCTCCGCCGAGACGGCGCCCGCGCCCTACTTCGAGAGCTCGGACGTCGCCGCGGCGATCGAGGCGTTCCCGTTTCTCCGCGCGACGGTCGTCCGCGATCCCGCGCCGGGCCTGCTCGCGGGTGAGTCGGCGGGTCTCTGGCGGCCCGTGGAGGCGCGCGGGCTCCTCTGGGAGCACGGTCGCGAGGAGCTCGGCCGCCTGACGGGCTGGCTCGCGGCGGGAAGGTAGAGCGGGGAGGGGCGGGAGCCCCTCGCTCCTTGGGCTGTGCCGGACGCTGTGCCACTGGTGGCACAGACGGACGGGCGGGCGCTCCTCTTTTGCGCGACGCGCCGCGTCCAGGCGTGGCCCGAGCCTGGCGTGTCGCTTGCTTGGAGCTCGTGCCCGCGACCGCGCCACAGCTCCGCCGGGACCTCGCCCTCTGGATGGTCTCGCTCCGGCGGATCACTCTCCTCGCAGGCCTCGGTGCCCTCGTGCTCCAGGAGACCATCGTTCCGGGCGAGCTGGAGCTCGGGGTGATCGCGCTCGTCGCGCTCGCGGTCGCGCTGTACAACGAGACGAGCCGCCTCGTTGTCCGCCGCGTGCCCGACGACCGCCTCGCGACCGCGCTCCACGCGTACGTCGCGATCGACACGCTGCTCCTGACCGTGCTCCTTCACTTCGGGGGCGGCCCGACCAACGTCGGGCTCGTCTTCTTCGCGCCCGCGTTCTTCGCGTACGGCGCCGTGCTGCCGCTCCGCCAGGTGCTCGTCCACGTGGGCGTCGCCTTCGGGGAGCTCGCGGTGCTCGGCGTCCTGGAGGGGTTCGGGGTGCTCGCGCGGCACGGTTTCGGGGCGGGTCTCGCCACCCCGGACCTCGGGCGGCTCCTCGCGCTCCGGGTGGTCTACATCTCGACGGTGAACGCGCTCTCCGCGTACGTGAGCCATCACCTGAGCGCGCTTCTCCGCGCGCAGGAGGAGGAGAGCCGGATGCTCGCCGCCGAGCGCGGTGTCCTCCTCGCGCGGAACGAGCGGGACGCCGCGCGCGTCCGGGCGCTCCTCGACGTCGCGCAGCACGTGAGCGGAAGCCAGACGGTCGAGGACCTCCTCCGCGCGGTCTGCGACACGACCGTCGCGATCGTGCGCGTGCCGCGCCTCGAGATCTTCCTCTGGGATGCCGGGCGTGGGTGCCTGCGGCTCGCGGCGGCGCGCGGGCGGGGCGACGAGGTGATGGACGGTGAGATTCGCTACCCCGGCGATCTCCCCATCGTCGCGCGGCTGCGCGCGGGACAGATGGTGGCGTTCGGCGCTGCGCCGAGCCACTCCCTCGTCCCGGGCCACGTCGCGGCGCCGTTCCGGCGCGGGTGTGCGGCGCCGATGGTGTGCCAGGGCTCGTTCGAGGGCGCGCTCCTCGTCGGCTACGACGACGAGGACGCCGAGGAGCTGCTCGAGCTGGTGCAGGGCATCGCGCGCCAGGCCGCGCTCGCACTCGTGAACGTTCGCACCATCGAGCAGCGCCAGGAGGACGCCGAGGTCTCGCGCGTCCTCCTCGAGATCTCGCGAGGGCTCAGCGCCTGCCTGGACGAGGAGGCGCTCTGGTCGCTGCTCGTGCGGGGGGCGAGCGAGGTCCTCGGTCTGCCGTGGGCGATCGCGACCCGCTTCGACGAGCACGCGGGGAGGTTCGGGATCGCCGGGAGCCACGGCATCCCAGAGTCGGACCTCGGGGCGCTCGCCGCTGCGCGCTTCCGCCTCGAGGACTTCCCGCAGATGCAGGAGGCGCTCTCGCGCTGCGAGGTGGTCGTCGCCAGCGAGTCGCCCGCCGAGCCCCTCCCCGTGTCGCCGGGCCTCCGGGTGGGCTCGTGGATCGCGATCCCGCTCATCCGCGGCGGGTGGGTCGCCGGCTTCCTCGCCGCCGGCACGGCGGCCGATTCCGTCGCCGCGTTCAGCCGCCGGCAGCTGCGGCTCGCCGAGGGCCTCGGGCACCACGCGTCGATCGCGCTGCAGAACGCGCGCCTGGTGGCCGACCTCGAGGCCGCGGACCAGCTGAAGACCGAGTTCGTCTCGACCATGTCGCACGAGCTCCGGACGCCGCTGAACGTGATCATCGGCTACACGGAGATGCTCCGCGAGGAGGCGGTCGGGCCCGTCACCTCCGGCCAGCGCGAGCTGATCGAGCGGCTCGACGCCCGCGGCCGCGAGCTGCTCGAGCTGATCGAAGCGACGCTCCACGTCGGACGCCTCGAGGCGGGCCGCGACACGCTCGAGCTGGCGCCCGTCGACGTCCGTGACCTGGTGCACGCGCTCCAGGCGAGCACGGCGGGGCTCCCGCGCCCGGCCGCGGTCGCGTTCGACTGGGAGGCACCGCTCGGCGCCCGCGAGCAGATCGTCACCGACCGGGCGAAGCTCGCGCTGGTCGTCCGGAACCTGGTGAGCAACGCGTTCAAGTTCACCGCCGAGGGACGCGTCCTCGTCCGCCTGACGCTCAGGGAGGACGCGCTCCTGATCGACGTGCACGACACCGGGATCGGGATCGGCGAGGAGCACCTCCCGTTGATCTTCGAGATGTTCCGGCAGGTGGACGG
>CAZLYE010000623.1:0-2805 GCA_964562865.1 uncultured Binatia bacterium (SeqCode)
CGTCCAGCACGGGGTCCGGGCGGTCGAGGATCCCTCCGTGGTCGACTTCCTCGCGGAGCGGCAGACGATCCTCAACGTGTGCCCGACGAGCAACTGGTCGCTCGGCGTCTGCGAGACCCTCGAGCGCCACCCGGCGCCGCGGCTCGCGGCCGCCGGGGTCCGGCTGACGGCGAACTCGGACGACTTCACGCTCTTCAGCGCGGAGGTGTCGGACGAGCTCGTGAACCTCGTCCACATGGGGATCGCGCCCGCCGAGGTCGCCGGCATGGTCGAGACGGGGCTCGGCCACGTCCCGGACTGAGCAGGCCGGGAACCCTCAGCGGGCGTCCGGCCGGAGCGCCGGGACGAAGCGCCGCGCCAGGCGTGGGATCAGGATCATGGCCGCGACGAGCACAATCGCGATGAAGCGGTCGTCGTCCAGGATCCGGGCCGCCATGAGGCTCGTCCCGAGGAGGAGCGCGAAGTAGATGAGGTCGCCCGTGATCGCGGACGTCCAGCCGAGAACCCGGGAGACGGGGAGCCCCGTGGCCAGCATGCCCGCGGTGTAGACGTCGACCCCGAAGCCGACGGTCGCGATGCGCGAGAGGGCCGGGCCGAGGCTCGTCCCGGGCGCCGGCGGCCGGACGCCGATCATGGCGATCGACTGGAGTCGGCGTCCGAGCCAGCGGATCGGCCGGACATGCCGGCCGTGGCGTCGCAGGAGCACGAACACGGGATGGCAGAGGACCGCCGCGACGAGGTCGGACAGCGTGTACAGCCCGAACGTCACGGCGGGGTTCAGCGGGACGTGCCGCGCCAGCAGGACGCCGGCCGGCACGCCGGGCCCGACGGGCGCGAAGAAGAGCGCGAGGACGAGCACCACGGGGCCGCCCGGGAAGTGGTGCGCCGCTTCGAGGAGCCGCGCGGCCCCCGCCTCACCGGTGTAGCGGGTGACGTCGAGCGTGGCCGACGGATCGAAGACCTCGAACGGGTTCATCGGGACGGCGATCATCCCGTCCCGGGCCGGTCGGATCAAGTCCGACGGCGGGTCGATCAGCGGAAGAGGCGACCGAGGACGAATCCCGCGACGGTCGCGACCGCCCCGAGCGGATCCCGGACGAGCCTGCCGAGCGCCGACCACGCGCCGCCCGCCGACGCGGCGAGCATCGCCTCCACCCGCCCGCGCAGGTGCGCGAGCTCGACGTCCACCCGGCGCCACACCGCCTCGACCTTCGCGAGGATGCGACCGTCGAGCGACACGTCGAGCCGCACGAGGTCGGCCCGCAGCGCGTCGATCGCCGTGCGGAGCGCGCCGACGTCCGTCTCGCGCGCCGCGTCCTGGCGCGCGAGCGCACCACGCAGGTCGGTGGCGGCGTCCGCGACCGAGCGCCGGATGCACTCGATGTCGGCCCGGAGCGCCTTCAGCCGTTCCTGCATCGCGATCTCGGCGCCGCGGGCCGCCAGGTCCGACGTCCGGAGCATACGCTCCTCGATCGCGCCGTCGAGGCGGGCGAGGCGGACGGAGAGCTGCTCGGTCGTCGCGCGGACGGCCTCGAGCTCCTCGGGGCGCGCGGCGACGACGGGCTCGCGCGGGGCGAGCTGATCGAGGCGCGCGAGCGTCTCCGCGACCACCTGCATCGCCCGCGCGCCGTCGTCGGGCGCCAGGTCCGACTGGGCGGGCCCCTCGGGATCTCGCCCCCGCACGCGTGCGGCGTGGAGCGCGTGGAGGAGCTCGCCGAGGCACTGCTGGCAGGCGTTCACCAGGCCGATCAGCTGCTCGCGCTCGCCCGCGAGCCGGAAGGGCTGCGCGCGCCGCTCGTCCTCGTGACGGGCCAGTGTGGGCGTCCGGGGCATGGCTGCTCTCAATTTCGGACGGCGGGGCGCTGGACTTTAGCCCCGGCGAGTCCGCCTGCCGACCACGGGTTCGCACCTCACCCCCCCGGGGGAGCCGCGCCCGCAGAGGCGAGGGGAGTCGTATCCCCCCGCGGGGGCGTGGTGCCGGCATTCCCGGCTGCCGCACGATCGTGCCCGGGAGGAAGCCGACATGGCCCATCGCGACGATCCGGACGTCGCCTTCGAGCGCGAGCGGCTGGTGCTCGCCGCCGCAGCGATGCCCGTCACGGTCGAGCGCTTCCGTGTGTCCTGGGGCGGCGTCTGGTCGGGGTTCCTCGTGAGCCCCGCCGTGTCGATCCTGCTCGGCGCCCTCGGCCTCGCCGTCGGCGTGACGGTCGCGGACATCACACCCGGCGCCGGACCGCAGACGCGCGGCCTCTGCCTCGGCGCCGGCATCTGGGTGTTCGTGACGCTCCTCCTCTCGCTCTTCGCCGGGGGCATGGTCGCGAGCCGCGCGGGCGCGGTGATCGAGCGGTCCACGGCGGCGACGCAGGGCGTACTCGTCTGGGTGCTCGCGATCCTCGCCACGGCCGTGCTCGCCGTGCTTCTCGTCGGCTGCGCGGCGCGGGCGCCCCGCGTCACGCTCGCCCCGCTCGCCGGTGGCCTCGACGCCTTCCTCGCCGCGCATCCGCTCGCCGACGGCCAGGCGATCCGCATCGACGAGGTGGGGCGCACGGCGGGCGCCAGCTACCACATCGTCCAGGTGCGGCGGAGCGAGTCGCCGCACCGGCACTTGGCGCACGACCTGACGGTCCTCGTGCTGCGCGGCGGCGGGACGCAGACGCTCGCGGGACGGACGACAGAACTCCAGAGCGGCGACGCCGCGGTCGTGCCGCGCGGGGAGGTGCACTGGTTCGCACCCAGCGGACATGCGCCGGCGGTATCGCTCGTGGCGTTCACGCCGCCGCTCGACGCGCCGGACACGGTGCCGGC
>CAZLYE010000624.1:0-3791 GCA_964562865.1 uncultured Binatia bacterium (SeqCode)
CCCCCCGAGCGCCGCCTGTGAGGCGCCCGAGCGCTGCCGTCGTTCCCCAACGCGGCGCGCGTCGGCGCCGAACCGAAGGCGATCGGGGGGTCCCCGCGCCCCGCGCTCCGTCCCCCGACGCCCGCTTCCGCGCCCTACCCGACGCCCGCCGTCAGGATGGCACCGAGGTCGCGCGCGAAGGCGCGTTTGGACAGGACGGTCGTGCAGCCCCGGGCGGCTGCCGCTTTCATGAGGTCCACGTTCTCGTGGTCGACGAAGCCGACCGACCGGATCGCCGCGGTGTCGGGGTCGGCGGCGAGGGCCTCGAGCGCCTGGAAGGCGTCGGGCCGGCGGAGGTCGACGATCACGAGGCTCGCGCCGCGCGCCGCTGCGGCGAGGGCGGCCGCGTCCGGCGCGGAGCGCTGGGCGATCCCCAGCCGGTCGGCCGCGTCCCGGATCTTAGCGACGAAGAAGAGGTCCTGCACCAGGTAGGCGAGCGACGGGCCGGGCATCGGACGCCGATCTAGCGCCGTGCCCGACGGCCTGCAACGGCATGGGTAGCGATCGGATCCTCGGCCCGCTACAACCAGAGGGGTGACAACCGGGATCGAGAGCATCGCGCTCGCGAACAAGGACTACGTCGCGGAGCAATATCGCCGCTGGAAGGCCGACCCGGCGTCGGTTGGCGAGGAGTGGGCGCTCTTCTTCGCCGGGTTCGAGCTCGCCACCGAGGGCGCGAACGGCGGGCCCGCGCTCGCGCGCGCGGCCGCACCGGCGGCGCCGGTGCTCGGCATCTTCGACCTCGTCCACTCCTATCGCGAGCTGGGTCACCTCGTCGCGCAGCTGAACCCGCTCGACGGTACGCCGCGAACGCACCCGCTCCTCGATCCGTCGGAGTTCGGGATCGGCGACGAGGACCTCTCGCGCGTCGTCGCCTGCGGCGGCTTCCGCGGCTGCCAGCGCGCGACGGTGCAGGAGCTGATCGACCGTCTGCGGGAGACGTACTGCCGCACGATCGGCGTCGAGTACATGCACATCCAGGACCAGGAGCAGCGCGTCTGGCTCCAGGAGCGGATGGAGCCGACGTCGAACCGTCCGGAGCTCTCCGGCGACGACCGCCGTCGCGTCCTCGATCGCCTGGTCGAGGCGGAGGGCTTCGAGCGCTTCCTCGGGCTCCGCTATCCCACCGCCAAGCGCTTCTCGCTCGAGGGCGGTGACGCGTTGATCCCGCTCCTCGACACGCTGATCGAGGAGGGCGCCGGGCTCGGCGTCGAGGAGATGGTCTTCGGGATGCCGCACCGCGGGCGTCTCAACGTGCTCGCGAACGTGGTCCGCAAGCCGTACGAGATGATCCTCGCCGAGTTCGAGGGCAGCCAGCTCGCGAAGGAGGCGACGGGCGACGGCGACGTCAAGTACCACCTCGGCTACTCGAACGACCGGACCACGCGCAGCGGCGGGAAGATGCACCTGTCGCTCAGCCCGAACCCGAGCCACCTCGAGGCGGTCGATCCCGTGATCGAGGGGATGGTGCGCGCCAAGCAGCATCACCGCCGCGACGCGGAGTGCAGCCAGGTCGTCCCCGTCCTCCTCCACGGCGACGCCGCCTTCACGGGCCAGGGCGTCGTCTCGGAGACGATCGGCCTCTCCGAGCTCGACGGCTACCGCACCGGCGGCACGGTGCACGTGATCATCAACAACCAGATCGCGTTCACGACGGCGCCCGAGGCGTATCGCTTCACGCCGTTCCCCAGCGACGACGCGAAGATCATCCAGGCGCCGGTCTTCCACGTGAACGGGGACGACCCGGAGGCCGCGGTGCAGGCGGCCCGCCTCGCGATCGGCTTTCGCCAGCGCTTCAAGAAGGACGTCTTCATCGACCTCGTCTGCTACCGTCGTCACGGCCACAACGAGCTCGACGACCCGACGTTCACGCAGCCGGTCATGTATCGCGTCATCGCCGAGAAGCCGACGCCGCTCGCGCTCTACCGCCAGACGCTCGTCGCGGCGGGCGTGATCGACGCAGCAGACGCCGAGCGGCGCGAGCGCGAGTTCCGCGAGCTGATGGACGACGCCCAGGCCTACGCCCGCGACTTCATGCCGCGGCAGGCGGTGTTCGCTTTCGGCGGCCTCTGGAAGGGCTTCGGGTGGGCGGGCGAGGACTGGAGTGCCGCGACGGCCGTTCCCGCGGAGACGCTCGCCGAGGTCGCGTCCGCGCTGGTCCGCGTGCCGCCCGGCTTCACACCGCATCCGCGCGTCGCACGCCTGATGCAGGAGCGCGCTGCGATGGTGCGCGAGGGACGCGCCGTCGACTGGAGCTGCGGAGAGGCGCTCGCGATCGGCTCGCTCCTCCTCGAGGGCATCCCGGTCCGCTTCGCCGGGCAGGACACCAGCCGCGGGACGTTCAGCCAGCGTCACGCAGTCCTCCACGACGTGAACACGGGCGAGCGCTGGATCCCGCTCGGCAACATCCGGAGCGGGCAGGCCGACTTCCGGATCATCGACACGATGCTCTCCGAGAACGCGGTCCTCGGCTTCGAGTTCGGTCTCAGCCTCGCCGACCCCGCCCGGCTGGTAGCGTGGGAGGCGCAGTTCGGGGACTTCGCCAACGGCGCGCAGGTCGTGATCGACCAGTTCATCGCGAGCTCCGAGTCGAAGTGGCAGCGGATGAGCGGCCTCGTCGTGCTCCTGCCGCACGGCTACGAGGGGCAGGGGCCGGAGCACTCGAGCGCGCGCCTGGAGCGGTGGCTCCAGCTCTGCGCCGAGGACAACATGCAGGTCTGCAACCTGACGACGCCGGCGCAGTACTTCCACGCGCTCCGCCGCCAGATGCACCGCAAGTTCCGGAAGCCGCTCGTTCTGATGACGCCGAAGAGCCTCCTCCGGCATTCGCTCGCCGTGTCCGCGCTCCGGGAGTTCACGGCGGGCGGATTCCAGCCCGTGCTCGACGACGTCGCCGTCGGGGGCGCGCCGGAGGCGGGCGTGACGGTCGATCCCGCCAGCACGAAGCGGCTCCTCCTCTGCAGCGGGAAGGTCTACTACGTGCTGCTCGCGGGCCGGCGGGACCGCCAGGCCGACGGGACCGCGCTCGTGCGCGTCGAACAGCTCTACCCGTTCCCCTTCCGCGAGGTCGAGACCGTCCTCGCGCGGTATCCCGAGGCGCGCGAGGTCTTCTGGGTGCAGGAGGAGCCCTGGAACATGGGCGCCTGGCACTTCGTGGAGCCGCGCCTCCGGCGCATGCTGGGCACGGACCGGCGGCTGTCCTACGTCGGTCGCGCCGAGGCGGCGAGCCCCGCGACGGGGTCCTACAAGATCCACCAGCAGGAGGAAGCTGAGCTGGTGAACCGCGCCTTCGCGCGTTGAGCACGGGAGGGGAGGCGGCATGGCGTTCGAGGTGCGTATCCCGGACCTCGGCGAGTCGGTGACCGAGGGCGTCATCGTCCGCTGGGCCAAGCCGGAGGGCGCGGCCGTCAAGACGGACGACGTCCTCCTCGAGCTCGAGACCGACAAGGCGGCAGTGGAGATCCCCGCCCCCGGCGCCGGCGTGCTGCGGATCCTCAGGCGCGAGGGCGAGAAGGTGAGCGTCGGGGACGTCGTCGGCCGGATCGACGAGAACGGCGCGGCGCGCGCGGCGGACGCGCAGCCGAAGGCAGCGCCGGTCGCGGCCGCGCCGGCGCCTCCACCTCCCGCCCCAGCCGCGCGGCCGATCATCGAGATGGCGCCCGCGAAGGAGGCCGTCGCGCCGCCGGCACGCGCGGTCGGTCCGCTCAGCCCGGCCGTCCGCCGCCTCCTCTCCGAGCACGACCTCGATCCCG
>CAZLYE010000625.1:0-3469 GCA_964562865.1 uncultured Binatia bacterium (SeqCode)
CCGTGGCCGAACGCCGGCGGCGGACAGGTCCTCCTGTGGCAGCATCTGTTCTGGTTCTTCGGACACCCCGAGGTCTACATCATGATCCTGCCCGCGATGGGCATCACCTCGGAGATCCTGCCCGTCTTCTCCCGCAAGCCCATCTTCGGCTACCGCGCCATGGCCTACTCGATCATGGGCATCGCCGGCCTCGGGTTCATCGTCTGGGGCCACCACATGTTCCAGAGCGGCATGAACCCGACCCTCGGCAGCACCTTCATGCTGTCGACCATGGTCATCGCCGTGCCCTCCGCCATCAAGACCTTCAACTGGCTCGGCACGCTCTGGGGCGGCGACATCCGCTTCACCGTTCCCATGCTCAACGCCCTGGCGTTCGTGTCGCTGTTCATCATCGGCGGCCTCTCCGGCATCTTCATGGCGGCGACGCCGGTCGACATCTTCATCCACGACACCTACTTCATCGTCGCCCACATCCACTACGTCGTCTTCGGCGGCAGCATCTTCGGCGCCTTCGCGGCGATCTACTACTGGTTCCCGAAGATGTTCGGCCGTCTCATGAACGAGACGCTCGGGAAGATCCACTTCGCGCTCACCCTGATCGCCTTCAACTGGACGTTCTTCCCGATGCACATCCTCGGGGTCGGCGGCCACATGCGCCGGATCTACAACCCCACCCAGTACGAGTTCCTGAAGCCGCTCCAGCCGATCAACCAGTTCATCACGATCGGCGCGCTGATCCTCGGCGCGAGCCAGCTGCTCTTCATCGTGAACTTCTTCTGGAGCATGTTCGCGGGGAAGAAGGCCGGGCGGAACCCGTGGGAGGCGAACACGCTCGAGTGGGAGGCACCCTCGCCGCCCGGGCACGGCAACTTCCCCGGCCCCCTCCCCACCGTGTACCGGGGTCCGTACGAGTACAGCTCGCCGCTGGTCACCGAGGACTACCTGCCGCAGGCCCGGCGACTCGAGCCGCAGGCGACCGCCGCAGCCCACTGAGCACCATGTCGCAGGGCGCGACCGGGCTTCATCGTTTCGCGGTCGTGACCGCGGCCGCCACCTTCGTCCTTCTCTTCGTCGGCGGCCTGGTCACCAGCACCGGATCCGGGCTCGCCGTGCCGGACTGGCCCCTCTCCTACGGCCAGGTCTTCCCCGCCATGGTCGGCGGCGTGCTCTTCGAGCACGGCCACCGTCTGGTCGCGGCACTGGTCGGCTGCCTGACCGTGGTCCTCGCGCTCTGGACGGTCGTCGGCGAGACGCGTCCCGCGGTGCGCGCGCTCGGCCTCCTCGCCCTCCTCGCCGTCGTGCTGCAGGGCGTCCTCGGCGGCGTGACCGTGCTCTACAAGCTTCCGCTCGCGGTCTCGGTGACGCACGCCTGCCTCGCGCAGGCGTTCTTCTGCCTCACGGTCGCGCTCGCGACCGTCACCGGACGGCGATGGGCCGCCGCCCAGTCTGGCGCCGCCGTCCCGGCGGCGCTCCCGGCGCTCGCCTGGACTACCACGGCGCTGGTCTTCGGTCAGCTCGTGCTGGGCGCGCTCATGCGCCACATGGGCGCGGGGCTCGCGATCCCGGACTTCCCCCTGGCCTTCGGCCGGATCGTCCCGCCGCTCGTGTCGCCCTACATCCGGGTGCACTTCGCACACCGGGTGGGCGCGCTCGTCGTCGCGCTGGCGGTCGGGACGACGGTGGCCGTCGCTGCCCGCGGGAGCGTCGATTCCTGGCTCCGGCGTCCCGCGCTCCTCGCGGTGGTCCTCCTCGTCTCGCAGGTGACGCTCGGCGCGCTCACGATCTGGTCGCGCCGGGCCGTGATCCCGACCACCACGCACCTGGTCGTCGGCGCCGCCCTCCTCGCGACGTGTCTCACGCTCGCGCTCCGCGCGACGCGCCTCTCCGCGCGCCGTACGACCGCCAGCGCGCCGATCCGCATCGGCGGACGGGTGCTCGCATGACGCCGGCCGTCGCCGTCTGCGATCCGGCCGCGCCGCGTCCGCGGCTCGCCGACCTTCTCGAGCTCACCAAGCCGCGCGTCAACGCGCTGGTGCTGGTGACGACGGGCGTCGGCTACTACCTCGGCTCCGCCGGCCGCCCGCTCCTCCTGCCCCTCGTCTGGACGCTCGCGGGGACGGGGCTCGCCGCGGCCGGGACGCTCGCCCTCAACCAGTACATGGAGCGCGACGTCGACGCGCGCATGGAGCGCACCCGGCATCGCCCTCTGCCGGAGGGCCGGGTCCGGCCCGGCCAGGCTTTCGCGCTCGGGTTCGGGCTTCTCGTGACGGGGCTCGCGGTGCTCGCCGGCTGGACCAATCCGCTCGCCGCGCTGGTGACGGCCGGGATCGCGGTCACCTACCTTCTCCTCTACACGCCGCTGAAACCGGTCACGTCGCTCTGCTCGATCGTCGGGGCGGTGCCGGGCGCCCTGCCCCCCGTCGTCGGGTGGGCCGCGGCGCGCGGGACGCTCGGCATCGAGCCGTGCATCCTCTTCGCGATCATGTTCCTCTGGCAGATCCCGCATTCGCTCGCGATCGGCCGCATGTATCGCGACGACTACGCGCGCGGCGGCATCCGCGTGCTCCCGGTCGTCGACCGGGACGGGTGGAGCACGGGGACGCAGGTGGTCAGCAACTGCCTCGCGCTCGTGCCCGTCGCCCTGCTCCCGACGCTCGTCGGCCTCGCGGGGTCGCTCTACTTCCTCGTCGCGCTCGTGCTCGGCGTCGGCTTTCTCTGGAGCGCGATCGGGCTCGCCCGGACCGGATCCGCGGCGGACGCCCGCCGGCTTCTCCTCGCGTCGCTCGTCTACCTTCCGGTGCTGCTCGCCGTGATGGCGCTCGACAAGCTCGCCTCGTGATGGCCGACGCCGGGAGCCTCGCGATGCCACGTCGAAGCGTGCCCCACGCCGTCCCCGAGGTCGCGCCGCCGGTCAGCAACACGCGCCTCGCGATGCTGGTCGTCATCGCGGCCGAGTCGATGCTCTTCGCCGGCCTCATCGGCACGTATCTCGTGTTCCGCCTCTCGCAGCAGTGGCCGCCGAAGGACCTGCCGCGTCTCCCGCTCGTGCTGACCGGCGTCAACAGCCTCGTCCTCTTCGCGAGCCTCGTCCCGATGACGCGCGCGCTCCGGGCGGTCCGGCGCGACGACCGCGCCACGCTCGTGCGCGGGCTCGAGCGGACCGCGCTCCTCGGGACGGTCTTCCTCCTCGTGCAGGGGTTCGAGTGGGTGCGCCTCGTGCGCCACGGCCTCACGCTCGGCGGCAGCATGTACGGCGCCACCTTCTACGTCCTGATCGGCTGCCATGCGGCTCACGTCCTCGTGGCCGTCGCCTGGCTCGCGGTCACGACGGTCCTCGCGCGGCGGGGCGCCTTCCGCGCGACCCGTCACGCGGCGCTGGAGATGTGCGGCGTGTACTGGTATTTCGTGTGCGGTCTGTGGGCCGTCCTCTTCCCGCTGGTGTACGTCTACTGATGCCGACGCGCGACGC
>CAZLYE010000626.1:0-6117 GCA_964562865.1 uncultured Binatia bacterium (SeqCode)
CGCTCACCGACATCCTGCGCGCCGTCAACATGGTGTTCCACGAGCTCGAGCCGAAGTGGGGCGTCATCCCGAACACGTCGCGGGACGTCGCGCAGACGTTCTTCATCTTCTTCTCGGGCTCCCCGCCGACCGAGACGGCGAAGTGGGTGGATCCGAGCTACACGACCGCGCACGTCACGTTCTTCGCGCGCAACCACAAGGGCGACAACATCGCCCGGATCATCGCGCGGTGTAAGGAGTTCATCGCCGCCAACCCGATGGAGAAGGCCGAGTTCAAGCTGGCGGGTGGTCTGATCGGCGTGCTCGCGGCGGCGAACGAGGAACTCGTCCGGAACGACCTGCTCATGAACTTCCTCGGCTTCTTCACGATCTACCTCATCGTGCTGTTCACGTACCGGTCGTGGACGGCGGGCATCTATCTGCTCCTCCCGCTCTTCATCTCTAACCTGCTCATCAACGCCGCGATGGCCGTGTGGGGTATCGGCATCAACGTGAACACGCTCCCGCTCGTCACGGTCGGCGTCGGCTTCGGGATCGACTACGGCCTCTACATCATGAGCCGGATCATCGAGGAGATCCGCGTGAACGGCGACCTCGAGCTGTCGATCCGCGAGGCGCTCAACACGTCGGGGAAGGCCGTGAGCTTCACCGCCGTCGCGATGGTGGCGAGCACCGCGCTCTGGACGTTCTCAAACATCCGCTTCAACGCCGTGATGGGCGGTCTGCTCGCGATCTGGATGTTCGTGAGCTTCATCGCCTCCGAGACGCTGCTGCCCGTCATGATCTCGTACTTCCGTCCGGGCTTCATCCTGAAGGAGGCGAACCGAGCCTCGCGGCGCCCGGTGGTCGCGGCCCAGGCGGCCGCCGTGAGCTAGGAGGCCGCCATGGGTCTGTGGTCGTCGATCATCACCGTCACCCTGTTCAGCATCGCCGTCATCGTCATCGACGAGATCATCCACGCGCGGCGTCGCAAGCGGCGCGAGCGGGAGGGAGCGGCTCGCGCGGGACACTGAGCCGACGTCGGCGGGGGTGATGCCGGGGACGCCCGCGTCCCCCCGCCGACGCCGCGGCACGCCGTGATCGCCGTCGAGCATCTCACGAAGTACTACGGTACGACCCGTGCTGTGGACGACGTGTCGTTCACGGTCGGGCGGGGCGAGGTGACGGCGCTCCTCGGCCCCAACGGGAGCGGGAAGAGCACGCTCATGCGGATCCTGACGGGCTACTTCTCGCCCACCGCCGGGAGCGTGCAGATCGACGGCGTGGACGTCGTACGGCAGCCAGCGCTCGCGCGGCGGCGGGTGGGATACCTGCCGGAGCAGGTCGCGCTCTATCCGGAACTCACCGTCCGCCGCTACCTGGCGTTCGTCGCGGAGGTGAAGGGCCTCGGGGCGCGCGCCCGGCGGGCGGCGGTCGGCGACGCGATCGAGCGCTGCGGCCTCGGCGACGTGGCCGACCGGCTCACGGGGAAGCTCTCCAAGGGGTACCGCCAGCGCGTCGGACTCGCGCAGGCGCTGATCGGCGACCCCGAGGTGCTCGTCCTCGACGAGCCGACCGTCGGGCTCGACCCCGTGCAGACGGTGGACATGCGGAGCGTGCTCCGCGCCCTCGCGGGGCGCACGATCCTCCTCTCGACCCACATCCTGTCGGAGGCGGGCGCGCTCTGCTCGCGCGTCGTCATCCTGGCCCACGGCCGGCTCGTCGCGGAGGACACGGCCGAGGGCCTGGCGCGACGCCTGGCGAGCGTCGCCCGACTGGAGGTCCGCGTCGAGGGGCCGCCGGACGCCGTCGTGACCGTCCTCCATGCGCTGCCCGGCGTGGTGCGCGTCGAGCAGCTGCCGGAGAACGGGCAGGCCGGCGCCGGGTACGCGCTCTTCGCGGCGGACGTCGCGCCCGTCCAGCGCGCGCTCGGGGCGGCCGTCGTGGCGCGTGGGTGGACGCTGCTCGAGGTCCACGCGACGACGCCGAGCCTCGAGGACCTCTTCGTCCAGCTCGTCACGCCCGGCGGCGGCGCGGCGGAGGCCCGGGGGAGCTGAGCCCGTGCGGAGCTTCGTCGCGCTCTTCCGCAAGGAGCTCCGCTCCTACTTCGGCTCGCCGCTCGTCTACCTGGTGGCGGCGGCGTTCCTCGCCTACACCGGGTACTACTTCCACAGCGACCTCGTCTACTTCATCACGTTCGGCTTCGGCCTGAACATCATGGAGAACTTCTGGTCGATCCTCCTGATCGACATCCGGCTCGTGCTGATCCTGGCGATCCCGCTTCTCACGATGCGGCTCCTCGCCGAGGAGCGGCGGCTCGGCACGCTCGAGCTCCTCCTCACGTATCCACTCCGCGACGGGGCGATCGTCGCAGCGAAGCTCGGCGCCTGCCTCGTGGTCGTCGCCGCGCTGCTCGCCGGGACGCTCGTGTATCCCTGGCTCGTCTACCGCGTGCAGCCGTTCGCGCTGGAGCCCCTCGTCGCGGGGTACCTGGGTCTCCTCCTCTTCGCCGCGGTGTGCGCCGCCTACGGGCTCTTCGTGTCCTCGCTCACCGACAGCCAGGTGCTCGCCGGCTTCCTCACGGCGTTGCCGCTCCTGCTCCTCTGGCTCCTCTCGTGGAACGAGGCGGCGAGCTCGCCGGAGACCCTCCCACTCTTGCGTGCGATCTCGCTCTTCAGCCACTTCCAGCCCTTCTCCGTCGGCGTCATCGAGGCGCGGGACGTCTTCTACTTCGTGTTCATGAGCGCCTTCTTCGTCTGGGCGACGCTCCGCGTGCTCGACGCGCGGCAGTGGCGGGGGCGCCGGTGAACGCGCGGTCGGAGCGGCTCCGCATCGCACTCGCGGTGCCGGCGCTCTTCGGCATCTTCCTGGTCGGTCAGGCGATCCTCGACCGGCGGGCGATCCGGCTCGACCTCACGCCGGAGAGCCGCTACACGCTCTCCGATCACGCGCGGAAGATACTCGACGCGCTCCCCGCCGACGTCCACGTGATGGCCTTCCTCCGCTCGCAGGATCCGCGGAACCTGCTGATCGAGGATCTCCTCCGGCAGGTGACGGCGCGGACGCCGCGGGTCCGCGTGGAGATCCTCGACGTGAACCGGAGCCCCGCGCTGGCGCGTCAGTACGGCGTCGACTCGTACGGCGCGCTGGTCGTGGAGAGCGACGGGCGGCGGCGCGTCTTCTCCAATCCGCGCGAGGACGTGCTCATGGCGGCGCTCCTCCAGGTGACGCGCCAGCAGCGGAAGACGGTCGGGTGGGTCGTGGGCCACGGCGAGGGCGACCTGAACGACGTCAACCGCCGGGACGGCTTCTCGACCGCGCGTGCCGTCCTCGAGCAGGAGTACTACGAGGTCCGCCCGGTCTCGCTCATGGGAGACGAGGTCCCTGTCGAGGTGGACGTGCTCGTCATCGCGGGGCCGGAGAAGGGGTTTCTTCCCGAGGAGCTGGGCGCGCTCGACCGCTACCTCCAGCGGCCGGGGCAGGTCTTCGTCATGCTCGACCCGCTCCGCGCGCCGCAGCTCGCCGCGTTCCTGCACGGGTACTCGCTCGCGCTGCCCCCCGACGTCGTCATCGACCCCGAGGCGCGACTCTACGGCGGCGAGCTCCTCACCATGCAGGTCCAGACCGTCCGCGGGGAGCATCCGATCGTCGGCCCGCTCGACGCTCCGCCGCTCTTCTCGCTCACCCGGTCGGTGGGCGTCCTGCCGGACGACACGGGGAGCGTCGTCGCGGTCCCGTTCCTCCGCACGAGCGCGACGAGCTGGGCGACGACGGACACGGAGGTGCTGCGCACGGGTGCTCCGGCGTACGTCGCGGGACGCGACCGCCCGGGTCCGGTGACGGTCGGGCTCGAGGTGGCCTTCCGGACGCTCACGCCGCCCGGTGCGCCGCCGCAGCAGGGACGGATCATCGCGTACGGGAACTCGAAGTTCGCGAACAACTTCTTCATCGAGTACCTCGGCAACAAGGACCTGTTCATCAACACCGTGGACTGGCTCGCCCGGCAGCCCGAGGCGATCTCGCAGCGGCCGCGCCAGCAGGCGCTCGGGCTCCAGCAGTTCTACGTGTCGGCTGAGCAGGGGAGCACCATCTTCTGGGCGACGGCGGTGCTCGAGCCGGCCCTCTTCCTGGTGGTCGGGCTCGTGCTCGTCGCCCGTCGCCGCCGGAGCTGACCATGAGCTGGCGGGCGGTGGTTCTCTGCTGGGTCGTGCTCGGGGGGCTGGTGGCCGAGTACTGGCTCGTGGAGCGTCCGCGCGCGCGCCGGGCCGACGTCGTGCCGGCCCGGCCGCGGTTCGTCCCGGTCCGGCCGGGGGAGGTCCGGGAGGTCCGGCTCTCGCGCGAGGGACGGACGGTCGTGTCCCGCCGCGAGGGGGACGTGTGGGCGGTCCTCGAACCGCCCGGGTCGTCGATCCCCCCCGACCTGATCGCGGCGTTCGCGAATGCGCTCACCGAGGCCGACGAGATCGCCCGCGTGGCGGGTGCGGATGCCGAGCCGGAGGCCTACGGTCTCGGCCCGCGCGCGACCCGCGTCGAGCTCCGCGGCGAGGCGGGCGAGCCCGTCGTGGTGCGCATCGGGGGCGCGAATCCGACCGGAACGGCCGTGTACGCCCGGCGCGACGCCAGCCCCGACGTCGTCCTGATCGGACGCAACGTCCGTTACTACGAGGACCTGATCTTCCAGGCGCTCTCCGCCGCCCGCGTGCCGTCCGCCGACGGTGATGCGCCCGTCGGCGGTTAGTTGACGCCCGAGCGGGCCGCATTGTAGAGCCACGGCGGGCTCGCGTCCCGCGAGAACCCACAGCAGAGGAGACTCACGATGGCGAAGAGGCCTGGCTGGTGGCTCACGCTCGCGAGCGCGACCACGTTCCTGCTGGTCGCAGCGCTCTCCGCTCCCGTCCGCGCCGACGTCGCCCCCGGCGACAAGATCACCGAGCAGAACATCGACAAGGTGAAGGACCTCATCTCGCCCGGGCTGGAGTGGTGCATCAAGCACGGCTGGCCGATCACCATCACGGAGACGAAGCGGGTCGAGTGGCCGAAGGAGTACAAGGAGGCCACGGAGAAGTACTCGGGGCAGGTGAAGCTCTCGGCCGACGGCCTCACCGTGAACAACTACGTCGCGGGGCTCCCGTTCCCGAACGTCGACGCGAAGGATCCACAGATCGCGATGAAGATCATGTGGAACTGGAACTACACGCATCTCAGCACCGACGACGTCGACCTCCGCAACTTCGACGCCGACACGGGATCGATTGCCGATCATGGCCCGTTGACCGTCGAGCGTCACTTCCTCCTCGACCACTTCCGGCGGCTCTTCTGGAACGGTCGCCTCTTCGTCGAGCCGAAGCCCGAGAAGCCCAATCCGAACGGGTACCGCGCGCAGCAGGGCCTCTACCCGATCCTCGAGCCCTTCGACCTGAAGGGCGTCGGCGCGCTCGGGAACCGCTACATCTCGTCGGAGAAGCAGGACGACTCGTGGCTCTACCTGCCGTCGCTGCGCCGGGTGCGCCGCCTCTCGACGGCGCAGCGGTCCGACGCGCTCTTCGGCCAGGACACCGACGTCGACAGCTACTACGGCTACAGCGGCCACATCGCCTGGATGGACTTCAAGTACCTCGGCGAGCGTGACCTGCTGAGCGTCTACCACGCGCAGCACTACCCGGTGAAATGGGACGAGAAGGTCAACTGGGCGTTCAACGAGGGCTGGGAGAAGCGCCACGTCTACGTGATCGAGGGCATCTCGAAGCTCCCGCAGTACGCCTACGGCAAGCGCGTCATCTTCGTCGACAAGGAGGCGTGGGTGATCCCGTTCTCGGACATCTACGACCGCTCGGGCGAGCTCTGGAAGATCTGGATCAACGACATGAGCTACCGGAAGAAGGCCTTCGACGGAGCGAACGCGATCGAGTACCCGGACGAGATGGGCTTCATCCCGGCGATCGTGATGGTCGACATGCAGCTCGAGCACGCGACCAAGGCGTCGCTGCCGAGCCCGCGCTTCCCCGGCGAGCAGGGCTGGTACTTCAACCAGGGCGAGAAGGCGGGCATCACCGACGACTGGTTCACGGTCGCGGCGCTGGTCGCGGCCGGGCACTGAGCGGGGCCGCGGCCCAGTCGCGGCCGGTGCGCGCGAGGGGA
>CAZLYE010000627.1:0-5325 GCA_964562865.1 uncultured Binatia bacterium (SeqCode)
GCTCCCATCTTCGCCGCGCACTCGACCCCCGCCGCGTACCTCGCCGCCGAGATCGAGCGCGACCGGCCGACGGACATCCGCTGGGCATTTCCCCAGCCGACGCAGTGGGAACGATGGGTGGCGGACCGTCTGGAGCGAGCCGGCGGCGAGCGGCGCGCCGTCGACGACCCGTCCCTCGCCCCGACCATGCTCGCCGATCCCGGATTCGAGATCGTCACGCCCTGGGACCGCCGGGCGGATGCTCTCGCGGTGATACGGGAGCTCGCGGGTCCGGTGGACGGCACGCGCACGGCCTGCCTGGCCGTCGCCACGGTGGGGATCGAGGACCACAAGATGCCCGCCCTCGTGCTCGCCCCGCGCGCGGACGCGGCGCCCGGACACGAGCGCTGGATCGTGGGCAGCTACCACGTCGTCCGCGACGGCACGTTCCAGACAGCCGTCGAGGAGCCGGTCGGCATCGGGGTGGACGGATGGGACGGGTCGCAGCGGCTCGACATCCTCACGCGCGCGACGGTGCGGCTGCTCTGGGATCCCGGCACTGCCGCGACGTCGTATGTCACTCCGCCGGCGTTCCACGCGCCGCTCGGCGTCGGCTGCGCCGTCCGGATCCGCGAGGAGTGGTGGGCGATCGATCCGATCCTCGGTTACGTCGCGCGCTCGACCAGCGGGCAGTGGCTCCCTCCGGGAAACAGGTGGGTCGGCATCGCCGCCGACCCGACCGGGCGCCTCGTCCTCGCCAGCGCCGACCAGACGCTCCACGTGTTCGACGTCGACGGGCAACGAGAGCTCGCGAGCTTCCCGGCGCACGTCCCTCCGTCGCGCCGCATCCACTTCGCCGAGTGCTCTCCGCTCGTCGCCGGCGACGGCTGGATCGCGACGCTCGACCACTTCCGGCACCGTCTCTTCGTGTACGACCGCGACGGCGTCCTGCTCGGCGTGCTGCCCGTGAACGAGGTCCCGCCGATGGTGACCCACCAGCCGACCACGCTGGCGGCCGACGGGAGCTTCCTCGGCATCAGCACCGACTGGACCGGTCTGGTAACGACGCTGCGTCTCACCGTCGCGGCCGGGTGCCCCCGGACGGACCTGCAGAGGGGCTCCGGATGAACGACACCACCCTCTCCGACCTGCTCCGCGCCGCGGCGCGCGAGTCGCCCGACGCGGAGGCCTTCCGCTACCGCGACGAGCGCCTCGGCTACGGCGACTGGGACGCGCTCGCGGACCGCGCCGCCGGCGCGCTCGCGGCGCGCGGGGTCGGTCACGGCGACGTGGTCGCCCTCCTCCTCCCCTCCACGCCCCTCTACCTGGTCTGCTACCTGGCCGCCGCCCGGCTCGGCGCGGTGACGACCGGCATCAACGTGCGCTACCGGCGGACCGAGATCGGGCACGTCCTCCGCCGCTCCGGTGCGGCGATGCTCGTGGCGGTCGAGCGCTGGCACGACGCGGGCTTCCGCTCCATGGTCGAGGCGCTCCGCCCGGAGCTGCCGGAGCTGCGCGACGTCGCGTGGTTTGCTCCCGAGCGCGTGTGCGAGACGACGCGCGGCGCGGTCGCCGACCTCGGGCGCGGCGACCTGCCGGCCGTTCGCGTCGTGCCCGACGACCCGGCCGCCATCGTCTTCACGAGCGGCACGACCGGGGTCCCGAAGGGCGCCTGCTTCACCCACCGGAGCCTCCTCGCCGTCGCCGACATCGAGGCGCACCGCCACGCGGGGGGCGCGCCGCGCTTCCGCAAGCACCTCGCGGCCGGGCTCTCGTTCGCGCACGTCGGGACGATGGCGCGGATCGCCATCCAGCTCCGCCATCGCGGCACGTCGCTCGTCCACGACGCGTTCGATCCGGCCGCGGTGCTCGAGACGATCGAGCGCGAGCGGCTCGAGGACCTGGGCGGGATCCCCACGCAGATCATCATGCTCCTCGACCACCCCGACCGCGCGCGCCGCGACCTCTCCTCGCTCAGGACCGTGCTCCTCGGCGGCGCGCCGTCGTCCCCCGCGCTCGTCCGGCGCGTCCAGGAGACGCTCGGCGTGCAGGTGAGCGTCCGGTACTCCTCGACGGAGGTGGCGATCGCGACCGCCTCGCTCCCCGACGACCCGCCCGAGATCCTGGCGACCACGGTCGGCAAGGCGACGCCCGGCGTGGAGCTCCGCCTCGTCGACGACGCGAACCGTCCCGTGCCCACCGGGACGGCGGGCGAGGTGGTCGTGCGCTCGCCGGCCGTGATGCGCGGCTACTGGCGCGACCCCGAGGCCACCGCCGCCGCCCTCGACGCCGAGGGCTGGGTGCACACCGGCGACGTCGGCGTCCTCGACGCAGCCGGGTACCTCCGCCTGCGCGGTCGGCGGAGCGAGATGTTCATCCGCGGCGGCTTCAACGTGTACCCGGCGGAGATCGAGGATCTCCTCGCCCGGCACCCGGCGGTGGCGCGTGCAGCCGTCGTCGGGGTGGCGGAGCCCGTCTTCGGCGAGGTCGGCTGGGCCTTCGTCGTGCCGCGAGATCCCGCCCGTCCCCCGACGCTCGCGGAGCTCCGGGCGTTCGTCGGCGAGGAGCTCGCGAGCTTCAAGCGTCCCGATGGCCTCACGATCCTCGCCGAGCTGCCGGTCACGCCGATGTTCAAAGTGGACAAGGCGGCGCTGCGCACGTTGCGCCGCGAGTAGCCCGGACGCGCCGGATCTGCTCTCTTCCCTCGCCGTGCCGGACGATGCCCAGCTCGAGGCCGAGGCGCGCGCGTTCGCGCGCTACCTCGTCGGGCGCGAGCCGCCCGCGGAGCTCGTCGCGCGCTACCGCGACGCCAGCCACGCGCTCTTCTACGAGCCCGTCGACCCGCGCGAGACCGCCGTGGTCGACTACGCGCGGCGCCACCCGTGGAGCCTGCCCTTCCTCGAGGCGGCCTCCGCGCTCCTCCGGCCGGGGAGCCTGCTCCGCAACAAGGTGCTGATGATGAGCGCCGTCCTCGAGACGTCGCCCGCGTTCGCGGAGGAGTTCCTGCCGCGGAACACGTCGGTCGGCGGCCTCGTGCTCCGCGTGCTCGTCGAGGGCACGGGGGCCGCCGTCCGGACCGTCCTCGGCGCGCCCCTCCTCGCAGTCGCGTCGCGACCCCACGCGCGTGGCTGACGTCCTCGTCGTCGGCTCGGGGCCGGGCGGCGTCAACGCGGCGGCCCCTCTCGTGGCCGCCGGCCACCGGGTGGTGATGCTCGACTACGGCAACCGGGACGCGCACTACGCCGGTCTGATCCCGCACCGCGCGTTCCCCGACCTCCGCCGCAACGACGCCACCCAGCACCGCTACTTCCTCGGCGACCGCTTCGAGGGCATCCCGTTCGGACCGGTGCGCGTCGGGGCGCAGCTCACGCCGCCCCGCCTGCACATCCTGAAGGACGCCGTCGAGCGCATGCCGGTCCACACCGACGGGTTCTCCGTGTCGATGAGCCTCGCGCGCGGGGGGCTCGGTGCCGGCTGGAGCGCCGGCGTGTTCCCGTTCACCGACGACGAGCTGGCCGACGGCGGCGTCGGCCTCGCGGAGCTCCGCCCGCACTACGACGCGGTCGCCGAGCGCATCGGCGTGTGCGGCGAGCACGACGACCTGGAAGCGTCGTTTCCCTCGAGCCCGTCGATGATGCCGCCGCTCGAGGTGGACCGGAGCTCCGAGCTGATCCTCGGGCACTACGCGCGCGAGCGGGCGGCCCTGAACGCGTCGGGGTTCTTCCTCGGCCGCGCACGGCTCGCGGTCTGCACGCGCCGCCACCGGGAGCGAGGCCCGCACGAGTACCTCGACATGGACTACTGGGCGGACCTCGACCGGAGCGTCTACCGGCCGCAGTGGACCCTCGAGGAGCTCCAGACGGCTCCCAACTTCACCTATCTCGACCGGCGCTTCGTCCAGACGTTCGCCGAGAGCGGCGGCACCGTGCGGGTGCGGACGACGCACGCGGACACCGGCGCCGACGAGACCCACACCGGTGCGGCGCTCGTCCTCGCCGCCGGCACGCTCGGCACCGCGCGCCTGGTGCTCCGCTCGCTCGGGCTCCACGACGTGCGCGTCCCGCTCCTCTGCAACCCCTACGCGTACGTCCCGACGCTGAACCTCGGCATGCTTCGCCGCTCCGCTCCCGAACGGCGCTACAGCCTCGCTCAGCTGACGGCCGTCCTCCGCGTCCCGGGGGCGCAGCGGATCGTCCAGGCGCAGGTGTTCTCGTACCGTTCGCTCCTCACCTTCAAGCTGATGAAGGAGACGCCGCTCGCGTACCGGGAGGCGCTCCGCATCCTCCGCGTGCTCATCCCGAAGTTCGCGATCCTCGGCATCCACCACGAGGACCGACCGGCGCCCGGCAAGTACTGCGTGCTCCGCCGGGGAGAGCCCGATCAGCTGGACATCGCGTACCATCCGACCGACGAGGAGGAGCAGACGCATGCCGCCGACCGGCGCCTCCTCCTCCGCTGCTTCCGGCGCCTCGGCCTCGTGCCGCTCCGGACCATGCTCCCGGGGCACGGGGCGAGCCTCCACTACGCCGGCACGTTCCCGATCCGCCCCGAGGGCGGCGACCTCACCTGCGACCTGGACTGCCGCCTCCGCGCGTCGCGCGCCGTCTACCTGGCCGACGGCTCGATCTTCCCGTGGATTCCGCCGAAGGGCCTCACCTTCAACCTGATGGCGAGCGCCGATCGCGTCGGCACGCGGCTCGCCGGGCGCCTGCGATGAGCCTCTCCTCCGCCGTCGCCGTGACCGGCGCCTCGGGCTCGCTCGGCCGCCCGCTGTGCGCTCTCCTCGCGCGCCGCGGCCGGGAGGTCCGCGCGTTGGTCCGCGACCCCGCCGCGTTCGCGCCGCCGGCACCCGGCGTCCGCGTCGGGCGCTGCGACCTTCCCGACGTGCTCGACGAGTCGCTCCTCGCCGGCGCCACTGCGCTCGTGCACTGCGCATACGCGACCCGCGAGACGGACGAGGCACGCGCCCGACGCGTCAACGAGGACGGCACCCGGCGCCTCTTCGACGCCGCACGGCGCGCGGGCATTCCGCGCTTCGTGTTCGTCTCGAGCGTCGTCGCGCACCCGGACGCGCCGAACTACTACGGGCGGAGCAAGGCGGCGCTCGAGACGCTCCTCGATCCCCGGCGCGACCTGGTCGTCCGCCCGGGCACGATCCTCGCGCGCGAGGGGCACAGCATCTTCCAGCAGATGCGGGACGCGGCCCGGCGGACCCACGTGCTGCCCGTCTTCGGCGGCGGGAGGCAGCCGCTGCAGACCGTCCACGTCGACGACGTCTGCGAGGCGATCGTGCGCGCGCTCGAGCGGGACCTCACGGGCACGCTCAACGTCGCCGAGCCCGATCCC
>CAZLYE010000628.1:0-4993 GCA_964562865.1 uncultured Binatia bacterium (SeqCode)
CACGGCGCCTGCACCCCCAAGATCGTCGCGTACAGCTCGTGGTCCCGCATCGTCCCCGCCTCCTCGCCCGTCGTGGGCGCCGAGACGATACCAGTGGACCCCTCAAGCCGTCACGCTACCCACACGAAACCCGGAAGAGCCATAAAAATTACGGGCGCCCTCTGACGGGATGGCGGTCCCGTCCCGACGTGGTAAGCGCTCGACGATGAGCGTGGACGACAGCCCACGCGCGCTGATCGCCTGGACGGTCACGCTCATCGTCGCCGCGATCGCGCTCGCGTGGGCGCTCTACCTGGTCCGGCAGGTCCTGGTGCTCGTCTACGTGAGCGTGCTCCTCGCGATCGGCTTCAGCCCGCTCGTCCGGCTGGTCGAGCGGCAGCAGCTCCTCCCGATCGGCACGCGGATCCCGCGCTGGCTGGCCATCCTGATCGTCTACCTGGCGATCCTCTGCGTCCTCATGGGCATCGCGCTGGTCGTCCTCCCGCCCTTCGTCGCCCAGGCACGGGCGTTCGCGACGCACGTCCCGGCGCTGGCCGAGCGCGGGCAGCGCTGGCTCGTCGAGCACGGCATCCTCCCGGAGGAGAAGAGCCTGGGGGAGATCGTCCGGGGGGCCCCGTCCGGCAGCGACGTCGTGAGCACGATGATCCTCACCTTCTGGGGGCTCGCGGGGGGGATGCTCGGCGTGGTGAGCGTCGTGATCCTCACCTTCTACCTCCTCGTCGACACGGAGTCGGTCTTCGCCGCCACCGTGCGGCTCTTCCCGAGGGACCGCCGGCCGCGCGTGTACACCGTGTCGCGCGAGATCGCGATCAAGGTGAGCGCGTGGCTGACCGGTCAGCTCATGCTCGCCGCCATCGTCGGCGTGACGTCCGCCGTGTGGCTCGGCCTCCTCGGCATCCCCTACTTCTACGTGCTCGCGCTCATCGCGGCGGTCGGCGAGACGATCCCGATCGTCGGGCCGATCCTGGCGGCCGTGCCGGGCATCGCGATCGCCCTCGGCCAGTCGTGGAAGCTCGCGCTCGCGGTCGGCGCGCTCTATCTCGCCCAGCAGCAGCTTGAGGCGAACGTCCTCGTCCCGAAGCTGATGGAGCGCCAGCTCGGCCTCACGCCGGTGACGATCATGATCGCGCTCCTCTTTGGGGGCGCGCTCCTCGGCATCCCCGGCGCCATCCTGGCGATCCCGACCGCGGCGATCCTCCAGGTGGTCTTCGGCGCGCTCCTGTCGGACGAGCCGTGACCGCGGGCCCGGGAGGGACGGGTCACCACGCGGCCTTTGCCTCGATCAGCCCCTGGATCTCCTCGTCGGTGCAGCCGAGCACCTCGCGCAGGACGAGCGCCGTGTGCTCGCCGAGCGTGGGCGCGGCCCAGCGGAGCCGCCCCGGCGTCTCGTCGAGCCGAAGAGCATGGCCCTCGTACGGCGCCGGCGACCGCGCGGGGTGCTCGAGCCACTGGAAGAATCCCCAGCCGGCGAGCACCGGGTCGGCGTGGAGGTCGAGCGCGCTCTGGACCACCCCGGCGGCGACGCCCGCGGCCTGGAGGCGGTCCATCAGCTCGCGCGCGTCCTCCGGGCGCGTGGCGTCCGCGACCAGCGCGTCGAGCGCGTCCGCCGCCGCGACGCGGTCCGCGTGGGTCGCGAAGCGGCGGTCCGCGAGCCACTCCGGCCGGCGGAGGACGCGCGCGAGCGCGCGCCATTCCTCGTCGCCCCGGACGCTGATCGCGATCCAGCGGTCGTCGCCCGCGCACGGGTACGCGCCGTGCGGCGCCGCGTGGTCGGTGCGGTTCCCCGCACGGGTCGCGACCGTCCCGGAGACCGCGTGGTCGAGGAGCGCGGGGGCGAGGAAGTGGAGCGACGCCTCGAACTGCGACACGTCGAGGTGCTGCCCCTCGCCCGTTCGCCGCCGATGGTCGATCGCCGCGAGGAGCGCGGTCGCGGCGAGACGCGGCACGATGAAGTCCGTGTAGGCGCCGTACGGGGGCGCCGGCGCGCGGTCGGGCCATCCCGACACCTCGTAGAACCCCGAGAGCGCCGACATGAGCTGGCCGAAGCCCGGGTACTCCGCGTGCGGACCCGTCTGCCCCTGGAGGCAGGTGCTCAGCATCACGAGCCCGGGGTTCACGCGTCGGAGGTCCTCGTACGCGAGCCCCCAGCCGCGCATCACGTGGGGGGTGAAGCTCTCGACGACCACATCGGCCCACGCCGCGAGCCGTCGCGCGATCTCGCGCGCCTCCGGCTTCGACAGGTCGAGGGCGAGCCCGTACTTGGAGGTGTTGTAGCTCGCGTAGAACTGGCTCCGCTCGATGCCGGGCCTGCCCTCGTGCCAGGGCGGCCCGAGCCGGACGACGTCGAGCCGCGCGTGCGACTCGACGCGGACGACCGTCGCGCCGTGGTCCGCGAGGTACTTGACCGTGATCGGCGCGACGCCCACCCAGGAGAAGTCGAGTATCTTCAGGTCCGCGAGGGGGAGTGCCGGATCGGTGGGCAGGGCCATGCTCAGACGACCCCGCGCTGCCAGAGGGCCGCGACGTCGAGCCCGCAGAGCTGGCCGTACACGGCCGCGTTGTGCTCCCCGGGTGCCGGCGGCCGCCGGGGCTCGACGAGCGGCGTCGCCGACAGGCGCGCGAACGGGCCGGCGACGCGCGCCGGCGCTCCGAGCGTCGGGTCGTCGACCGGCCGGAAGTACTCCCGGAACGCGAGCTGCGGGTCGGCGGCGATGTCCGCCACGGTCGCCACCGGGGCGACGAGGATCCGCCGGCGGATCCCCTCCTGGTAGATCTCCGTCTTGGTCCGCGTGCGGAGGAAGGTCTCCACCGTCTCCTCGATCCGCACCATCTGCGCCTGCGCTTCCGGCGAGACCTCCATCGCCCAGCCGGGCTCCCAGCGCTCCCACGGCCAGTCGCGGAGCCAGTCGGGCAGCATCGCGTGCTCGTCCATCCAGCCCATGAGGGCGCGCGTCGGCGGCGAGCCCTGGCCTCCCATGAGGAGGAGACTCACGAACCCGTCCCGGCAGGCGAAGACCATCCGGCGTCTGACGCCGCGCGACCCGACGAAGGGGCCGCTCCGCCGGAGATGGTCGCCGTGGAAGACGGGGAAGGCCTGCGCGTTCATGAGCGTCCACACCATGGCGGCCTGCGCGTTCACGACCACGTGCTGCCCCCTGCCGCTCCGCGCCCGCGCGAGGTGGGCGAGCAGCGTGCCGACCGCCGCCTCGGCGCCGGCGTGACAGAAGGTCTGCCAGAGCGGCATGCGGAGCGGCGCGCGGTCCTCGTCGCCGCAGAGGTACATCGGGCCGCCCATCGCCGCGATCACGATGTCGTCGGCCCGGAGCGCGCGCCCCGGCGGCCGGTCGCCGAAGGGCGTGACGCTGGTGTGCACGAGCCGCGGGCGCGCCGTCGCCACCTCGCCGACCAGCCGCGCCGCCGCGGAGTCGAGCGGGAACGACTCCACGACGAAGTCCACCCGGTCCGCGAGCCGCCCGAGGACGTCCGCGGCACCGGGCTGGTCGAGGGCGAGCGTCACGCCGAGCTTCCCAGCGTTGGTCGCGTGCCAGTAGAGCCCGTGCGTCCGCCCGTCGGGTGCGCGATGGTGCGGCGCCAGCGCCCGGTCGGGATCGCCGCCCGGCGGCTCGACCTTGATCACCTCCACACCGAGGTCGGCGAGGAGCCGCCCGCAGAGATACCCGAGCGCGTCCGTCAGATCGAGCGCGCGAAGCCCCCGGAGCGGCGGCGTCATCCCGCCGCGCTTATCACAGCACGCGCGTCAGAAGGGAGGCTCAACCGGACCCTTCGCCAACGTTCGCCAACAAGGGAGGCCGCGCGCGGGAGCGCGCGAGCCGGCCGACGGGGTCTGGGGGCATCGGAGCAGCGCAGCGCGCGAAGCGCGCGAGCAGCGCACGGGCCCCCAGAAGAGTTAATCAACTCAATGCATCGTGCGCGCGGGGACGGGCTCGCGCTCCTCGTCCGCGACGACCGCGAGCGCGTTAGGGATGCGGACGCGGAACTCGCTCCCCACGCCGGGCTGGCTCTCGACCGTCACGTCGCCCCCGAGCAGGCGGACGCACCGCTGCACGAGCGTGAGCCCCATGCCGAGGCCGCTGTACCGGCGCGTGGTCGAGCCGTCGCCCTGCGAGAACAGATCGAACATCTCGTCGATCTTCTCCGGCGGGATGCCGATCCCCGTGTCGCGGACCGACACCACGACCGACCCGATCTCGTCGCCCTCCGCGATGCCGACCGTCACTTCGCCCGCCGACGTGAACTTGAAGGCGTTTCCGAGCAGGTGGAAGAGGAGCCGGCGGACGAGCGACTCGTCCACCTCGAGCATCGTGGCGACCGGCGCGATGTCGAGGCGGAGCGGGACGCGCTCGCGCTCGGGGTGCTCCGGCAGCTCGGCCAGCACGTGCTCGACGAGCTGGCGGGCGGCCACGCGCTCCCGACGGATCAGCACGCGGTCGGCCTCGACCTGCACGAAGAACAGGATGTCGTCGATCAGCCAGTTGAGGTTCCGGGTGCTCGACATCACGCGATCGAGGAGCCTGACCTGCTCCTCCTGGACGGGCCCGACGACGCCGTCGCGCACGAGCGCCGTGTAGCCGAGGATCGCATTCAGGGGCGTCCGGAGCTCGTGGGACACCGCGCCCAGGAACTCGCGCTTCACGCGGTTCGAGCGGATGAGCGCCTGGGTGAGCGTCTGGATGTTCTCCTCGTGCGTCCGGAGGCTCTCCTGGTGGTCGGACAGGACGCGGCGCGTGATGCCGAGCTCGCTCTCGAGGTCCTTGCAGAGGCCGACCACCGACTCACGCATGCGCGCGATCGTCATCACCTGCCCGACGATCTCCGCGACGAGCGCGAGGGCCCGGCCGCGGCCGAACGCCTGCGCCGGCGCGACGAGCGAGTGGAGGACCACGGTCCCGCCCGCCTCGCCCCCGATCTCGAACGGGAGGACGAGGAATCCCTCGCCGGCGAGATCGCCGGGCGCGACGGCCTCGAAGGCGCC
>CAZLYE010000629.1:0-2629 GCA_964562865.1 uncultured Binatia bacterium (SeqCode)
GTGCGGATGGTCTCGCCGGAGGCGTCGGCGATGGTCACCTCCACCAGGTTCCGCTTGGCCTTCTCCTTCTCCCGCTCCTCGCGCTCGGCCTCGGTCAGGCGCGGCGCGTCCGCCGCGCGGGCGGCCTCGGGCTCCTCGACCTTCGTCTTGAGCCAGTACTCGATCGAGGCTCCGTAGGGCGGGTTCGACCCGGAGGAGGTGCCGGCGGGGGCCAGGTTCGGCTGCGCCACCTGGCGGAAGCGATAGGCCCGGCGGGGCGCGAAGAGCTGCGCGTCCGCCGCGCGCACGGAATCGCCGAGCTGCTCGAGCCCGGACAGGTCGTCGAGGATGTAGAACCCGCGCCCGTAGGTCCCGACCACGAGGTCGTGGAAGCGCTCCTGGACGGCCACCCAGTAGACGGGCGCGTGCGGAAGCCTGGCCTGCAGCGGCTCCCAGCGTGCGCCGTCGTCGAAGGAGACGTAGAGCGCGTTCTCCGTCCCCGCGAACAGCATCCCCTTCCGGTTCGGGTTCTCGCGCACGACGTGCGCGTAGCTGAGCGGGCTTCGCTCGATGCCGGCGGTGATCGCGGTCCAGGTCCGGCCGTAGTCGGTCGTCTTGTAGAGGAACGGGTCCCGGTTGTCGACCTGGTGGAGGTCCACCGCGATGTAGCAGGTGCCCGCGTCGAAGCGCGAGGGCTCGACGCTGTTCACGTTGCCCCTGGGGGGCAGCCCCGGGATGTTGGGCGTGACGTCGGTCCAGTGCGCGCCGCCGTCGCGCGTCACCTGCACGAGGCCGTCGTTGGTGCCCGCCCAGATCACGCCCTTCTCCTTCGGCGACTCCGCGATCGAGAACACGACCCCCGCGTACTCGACGGACAGGTTGTCGATGGTGAGCCCGCCCGAGTCGCCCATCATCGTGGGATCGTTCCGCGTGAGGTCGGGGCTGATGGTGCGCCAGGTGACGCCGCCGTCCGACGTGGCATGGACGTACTGGCTCCCCACGTACACCGTGTGGTGGTCGTGGGGGGAGATCGCGATCGGGAACGTCCAGTTCATGCGCAGCTTGACGTCCTTCGCCGGCGCGCCCATCGTCCGCTCCGGCCAGACGCTCACGCTTCGGGACATGCCCGTGCGCGCGTCGAAGCGCTCGACCACGCCCGCGTAGCACCCGCCCCACACCACGTCGGGATCCACGGGATCGGGGATGTTCCAGCCCGTCTCGCAGCCCGCGGTCGAGGTCCAGAGGGCGGGATGGATGCGGCCGGCGCTCCGGCTGTTGCTGGGGCCGCGCATGGAGCCGTCGTCCTGCATCTGGCCGTAGACCATGTAGGGAATCCGGTCGTCCACCGCCACGTGGTACATCTGGCCGATGGGCAGGCGGATGACGTTCCATTGCCGGCCGCGCGTGGTCGAGATGAGCACTCCGCCGTCGTTGCCGATCATCATGCGGCTGGGGTCCCGGGGATCGGCCCACATGTCGTGGTTGTCGCCGCCCCAGCGGATCGGCTCGGCGGTCTCGCCGCCGTCGTACGTCACGCCCATGCCGTTCGAGGGGAAGTAGACCTCGCCCGCGTTGTCCGGCATGACGAGCATGCGCGTGTAGTAGTGCGGCCGCTCGTTCAGGAGGCGGCTGGCGTTCACGAGCTTCCACTTCTCCCCGCCGTCGTCCGACCGCCAGAGCGACCCGCGCTGGCCCGTCTCCATGAGCGCGTAGACGCGATCGGGGTTGCTGGGAGCGACCGCCACCGCGACCTTGCCGATGGGCGCCTCGGGCAGCCCATGCCCCTTGACCTGCTTCCAGGTGTCGCCGAAGTCGCGCGAGACGTAGACGCCGCCTCCCGGGCCCCCGCTCTTGCGGCCCCAGGTCTTGATGTCGATCGGCCACATCCCCGCGAACAGGACACGCGGGTTGCTGGCGTCCATCGACAGGTCCGAGGCGCCCGTGTTCTCGTCCACGAACAGGACGCGCTCCCAGGTCTTGCCGCCGTCCTTCGTGCGGAAGACGCCGCGCTCCGGTTGCGGCCCGTAGCACGTGCCCACCGCGGCCACGAAGGCGACGTCGGGGTTGCGCGGGTCGACGATCACGCGCGCGATGCGCCCGGTCTTGTCGAGACCGACGTGCGTCCAGGTCCTGCCGGCATCGGTCGACCGGTAGACCCCGTTGCCGATCGAGACGTCGCTGCGGATGAAGCTCTCGCCGGTGCCCACCCAGACGACGTTGGGGTCGGAGGGCGCGATGGCGATGGCGCCGATGGACTGGGCGGGCTGGTCGTCGAAGATCGGCTTCCAGTGCGCGCCGGCGTCGGTGGACTTCCAGACGCCGCCCGAGGCCGCGCCCACGTAGTACGTGTTGGGATCGCCGGGCACGCCCACGACCGCGCTCGTCCGGTTGCCCGGAGGGCCGATGAACCGGTAGGCCAGCGCGGCGTAGGGGTCGTCCTTCGGCGGTGCCGCGGGCGCTCCGGGCGACGCCCAGCCGAGCAGCATCGCCGCCACGGGTCCGACGAGCCGCGCGTGTCCCTGTCTCACGTGCCCTCCTTCTCTTCGACGCGGCCGATCATCACCCGAAAGGTGCGCGCCGTCACGGGGGGCACCGCAAGCCGTCGTGACTCGGGTAGGATTCGCGTCTTCCACGAGAACAGGAGGAAGCA
>CAZLYE010000630.1:0-3029 GCA_964562865.1 uncultured Binatia bacterium (SeqCode)
GCTTTGGGTCGTCGCACAGAAGGTGGCCTTTCGTGTGGGAGATGGTTGGTTGGCTCGCACCACCGCCTCTACCACAACGGAGGGCCCCTTCTGCTTCAGGCCCGAGCGCACGTCCCGAACGACTTCGTCACATCAAGGTTAGACCAGCCCCACCTTGCAGAGGTGCTCCGCGACCAGCACGGCACCGTGCGCCGCACCCATCCGCTTGTTGTGCGAGAGCACCACGTACTTGAGGCCGTTCGGCAGCGCGGGCTCGGCGCGGAGCCGACCGACACTCGTCGCCATGCCACCCTCGGCGTCGCGGTCGACGCGCGGCTGCGGGCGGAACGGGTCGTCGTGGACGAGGATGGGATGGACCGGGGCGCTCGGCAGGTCGAGCCCGGCGTAGTCGCCGCGGAAGGCGCGCATCGCCTCGGCCGCCGCCTCCGGGTCGCAGCGGCGCTCCGTCTCGACGGTGACGCAGACCGTGTGTCCGTCGCGCACGCCGACCCGCGTGCACGTGGCGCCGACGGGCGCGGGGTGCGGCTCGATTCCTCCCTCGCCGAGACGCCCGAGGATCTTGCCGGTCTCGCGCGCGACCTTTTCCTCCTCCTTCGGGATGAAGGGGATCACGTTGTCGACGATGTCGAGCGCGATGACGCCGGGCGATCGCCCGGCGCCGGAGACGCTCTGCAGCGAGGTCATGAGAACGCGCGCGATCCCGAAGCGATCGAGGAGCGGCTTGAGGGAGATCACGAGCCCGACCGTCGTGCAGTTCGGGAGCGGCAGGACGAACCCCTTCCAGCCCCGCCGCCGGCGCTGCTCCTCGACGAGGGGCAGGTGGGCTGCGACGTTGACGCCCGGGAGCGCGATCGGGACGTCGGGCTCGTAGCGGAATGCCGAGGCCGTGCTCACGACCGGGACGGCGCGCGCGTAGATCGGCTCGAGCTCGCGGGCGGCGTCGCTCTCGACGGCGGCGAAGACGAGATCGAGGCCGCCGGGATCGAGCCGGCTCGCGTCCTCGACGCGCAACCGGAGGAACTCGGCGGCGGGCTCGGTGCCCGACACCCACCACCGCTGCGCGCCGCTCTCGTCACGGATCGCCTCGGCGTACGTCCGTCCGGCGGAGCGAGCGGATGCCGCGAGCGCGACCACCTCGAACCACGGATGGCCGGCGAGCGATGCGAGGAACTCCTGGCCGGCCACACCGGTTGCGCCGACGACCGCGACCCGCCGCTTACGCATGAACGGCGCCGAGTATCACGGCGGGTCCGCGGGGAGTCAAACAGTCCCGGCCGACGAACGTGGACCGGCCGCTACTCCTCCGAGCGCGGCTGCATCCCGTACTTCCGCAGCCGGCGCGAGAGCGACCAGCGGCTGATGCCGAGGATACGGGACGCCCGCCGCTGGTTGCCGCGCGCCTCCTCCAGCACGCGCTGGATGTGCCGCATCTCGACGTCGCGGAGCGACGGGAGCGGCCCGCGCTCCTCCGTGTGGCGGAGGCGTTCGGGGAGGTGCTCCACGCCGATCCGCTGCCCGTGCGCGCGCATCGCGGCCTCCTCGACCGCTTCGCGCAGCTCGCGCAGGTTCCCCGGCCAATGGTATTCGCGCAGCATCGCCTCCGCGTCGCGCGTGAGCTCGCGAGAGGCCTGCGGCAGGTGTCCGCAGCACTGCTGGAGGAAGTGCTGCGCCAGGGTGGGGATCTCCTCCCGGCGGTCGCGCAGCGGAGGGATCGTGAGAACCTCCGCCGTGAGCCGTGCGTGCAGCTCCTCGCGGAACAGTCCCGAGGGAACGCGCGAGCGGAGATCGACGCTCGTGCTCGCGATGCAGCGCGAACGCGCCGCCACCGGGACGTTCGAGCTCAGGCGGACGATCTCGTGCCGATCGAGGAGGCGAAGGAGCGCCTCCTGGGCACGCGGAGGAAGCTCGCCGACCTCGGCGAGGAGGACCGTCCCCTGCCCGGCCTGCTCGAACACTCCCATCTTCTGCGGTGCGCCCGACGGGGTGCCGTCGACTCCGACCAGCTCCGCCTCGATGAGCGGCTCGGAGACCGCGGCGCAGTCGAGCACGACGAACGGATGCGCCGCGCGGTGGGAGAGGTTGTGGATGGCGCGCGCAGCGAGCTCGCGACCGCTACCCGGCTCGCCCGCGATGAGGACGGCGGCGTCACTCGCCGCGAGCCTCCGCAGGTGGGGAAACAACCGGCCGAGGAGAGGGTCGTGAGCGATTGTGTCCTCGAGCCAGCTCTCCGGCTTCGAGCCACCCAGCGAGGTCTCGTTCTGAAGCGGATCCATGTCGCGGAGACGCTCCTTTCGAGCGCCCGGCCCTCTACTCCACCACGCCGGTCGGTGATCCCCCATCGACCTTCAAGACCGGGGTCGTAACAGTGCGAACTTGCAGCAACGGTCGTGCCATGAAGCCCGGGCCATACACGGGCTCAGGCACGTGACTCGTCCGCCCCACGACTTGTCGGGTCATGCGACGGGCGACGGGCCCGGCGCGTGGTCACGCACGGCGTCGAGTTCCGCAGCACGTCGGCTCGGCCCGGGGCGTCAAAAGCTCGAACCGGCGCGGCCCCGGTCGCTGGTACGCTTCTTGGGACCCGCATCGTCCGATGGCGCGAGCGCAAACGCGGAACGCGACCGGCGCCGACGAGGCGCGGGACGCCCGCCTCCTCGGGCTGCTGCTGGTCGACGCGCTGCAGACGATGGCGCGGGAACGGCACGGGACCGGCACCCGGGAGATCCGGCAGTGGATATGCCGGGGCAACGGTGAGGACCGGTACTCGTTCGAGCGAGCGTGCGAGGCGTTCGGCCTCCCACCGGTCGCACTCCGTCGCCGCCTCGGCCTGCGCGTGCAGTCCGCCCGCCGGAAGACCACGCGGGCCTGGCTCCGGAACCCGAGCCGCCGCTGACTGTCCCGGCGCGCGCAGGCGGGGGGCGCCGCCCCCGGCGCCCGTCGACGCAGGCCGCACGCGGCGCGCGGCCGAGCTGGTGTGGCACACGGCCCAGGAGCGGGGGCCGCGGGGGGCGTCCCCCGCCAGCCCCCCC
>CAZLYE010000631.1:0-2637 GCA_964562865.1 uncultured Binatia bacterium (SeqCode)
GTGGTAGGCTCGAGACGGCTCCCCTCGGAGGGTTTGCCTGAATCCGCGCCTGGTCGGGACCGCCGGCACGGAGAAGCAACTTCGCGAGCCCGCCGGGCCCGCCGAGCTTGTTGCGGTACTTGAAGCCCACGTCACCGAGCGGCTTCCGGCACGGTTGCGTTCCGCAGGTCCCGCCGGCCGGTGCCTGCGCCGTCATCTTCAGGCTCGAGGCGTCGTAGATACACAGGCGGTAATCCGTCGTCGTGGCCGGGGCTCCGAAGTCGCCCATCGCGACGGCCGCGCTGCTGACCCATTTCCACCTGAGCTTTCCGCTGCGAAGCAGGAGCCGCGCGCGCTGGGAGGCCGCGGCCTGACAACCGGCCTGCGGCGTTGACGTGCACGGGGCCACTGCGAACATTCCGTCGTCCACAAGAAACGTACCTCGGCGGGTGGGCGGACGCGCGGCGTCCTCGACCGCTACAACGTGACGTCCGAACGCGACCTCGGAGAAGCGCTTGAGCGAGTCACCCGCTACGTCGCGCGCGAGGGGCGCCGGACGCCGAAGGTACAGCCACTCCTACCCCGAACCCGCACAATCGGGCCGTGGACGCCTTCGCGAAGGGCAACGAGGAAGGCGCAAGTGCTGAGAATCTCAGGTGGCGGCGCGCGGAGTCGAACCGCGGACCTAGGGATTATGAGACCCTCGCTCTAGCCAACTGAGCTACGCCGCCTGAGTAGCGAAGTCGAGGGCTTAGCATCGGGGTAGAGCGCCGGCAAGCGTCATATTCCCATGGCCTGCTTCGTCACGGGCGGCCGGAAACTCTCACTCGTTCCGCGTGCTGGAGGAAGGCGATCGGTTCCTCGGCCTCGTAGACGTGTCGCCCGGTGTGCCGGCTCACCGTGCGACGGCTAGTCGCTCTTCCCCGTGAACTTTCCGCGCTTCGCCACCCGGTTCGCGCTGAAGGTCGCCGTCGTACACACACCATTACTGCCGTGCACCTGGAGCGTCACCGGCGGCGAGAAGGGATTGAGCGAGATCGGGTCCGGCACGCCCTGGGCGCTGGTGATGAGGTTGTGGCCCTTCGCCTTCACGGTGAGCCTGGTGCTGTTGATGAGGGCCCTCTGCACGCCGTCTGGCGAGCCCTCGGCGTCCCGGTACTTGAGCCGTGTCGCGAACGTGCCGCTCCAGCAGGGCTGGGTGCCGCACGTGCCGCCCGCCGGGGCGACCGCCTTCAGGATCCGATGCGGCGTCCCCAACATCGGCTGGTACAGGCAGACGCCGACATCGTCCGAGGTCGTCGGATCGATGGCGGGCACCGCGCCGCGCCACGAAAGGGCGAGGCGCGCGTTGAGGTAGCCCTTGGTCAAGATCGCGAGGTTCGACGCGCCGGTGGCGGTAACGGCGCACCCGCTCCGCGGGCCGATCTCGCACGTGCCGCCGGTGCCGCACCGCTCGCAGACGCCGCAGCTGGCGTCACTCGCGCACGACGCCGACGTCCCGGCGATGCGGACGACGGTGACCTCGGACTTCCCGCCCGGATCGCTCATCGACGTGCCGCCGACGAGGATGTCCCGACTGGGCTCGACGACGACGGACTGCGAGGTACTGACCACTCCGACCGTGTCATTGATGGCGCCGGCGATCCCGAAGCCCGCGTCGACCGAGCCGTCGGCGTTCATGCGGGCGACCTGGAATCCTGGCGTCGAGAAGCCGCTCACGAGGAACTTCCCATCGGGGGCGAGCGCAAGGGAGTCGGGGTTCACGTTCGTGAGGAAGAACGGGACCGCAGCGCCGACGAAGGCGCCGTCGGGCGAGCCGGCTCCGGAGAACCGGAACAGGCGGAACGTCACGCTGAGCGGTCCGGTCGCCCCGAGCGTCACGAGCTTCCCGTCGGGCTGCTGCGCGACGGCATTGAAGAGGTTCATGGTGTCGTCCGCCACGACAACGGAGCCGCCGCTGCCGAAGCTCGGGTCCGGCGTCCCCGTCGCGTCGAGGCGCGTGAGCGTCGCGACGCCGCCGTCGGAAAAGAGCGGGCCGTTGAACGAGGTGCCGGCGACGACGATCTTGCCGTCCGGCTGTACGAGCACGGCGCGAGCCTCGTCGTTCCGTCCCCCGAAGTCGAGCGTGACGACGCCGCCGCTCCCGAACGTCCCGTCGATCGTCCCGTCGCTTGCGTAGCGGATGACGAACGCGTCGGACGGCGTGCCCGTGCTCTCGGCGCCGCCCACGACGAGGACCTTGCCGTCGGCCTGCAGCGCGCCCGCGGACGGGCTGTCAATCGCGACGCCGAGGTTCGTCGTCACGATCCCACCCGAGCCGAACGTGCCGTCGAGCGTCCCGTCTGCGTTGTACCGGACCACCACGATGTCCGAGTCGGTGGCGTCCATGTCGGTGGCCGTCGTCCCGACGACAACGATCTTCCCGTCCGCCTGGAGGAGCACCTGCACGGCGCCGTCCTGGAACGCGCCGATGTCCGTGGTCACCTGCCCGGTGCCGTTGAAGGTCGGGTCAAGAGCCCCCGTCGCGTCGAAGCGCGCGACGGCGATCGCCGCCGTCCCGAACGTGCCGGCGGCCCCCGCGATCACGATCTTGCCGTCGGCCTGCCGCGCGAGGGAGGCCTCCGCGGACCCTCCGAACGCCGCGCGCGCGATGCCCGC
>CAZLYE010000632.1:0-3267 GCA_964562865.1 uncultured Binatia bacterium (SeqCode)
GGACTCGTACACGAGCGCCAAGGGCGCGCTCATCGCGCTCACCAGGTCGCTCGCGATCCAGTTCGCGCGACAGAACGTCCGCTGCAACATCATCCACCCGGGCATCATCGAGACCCCGATGCAGGCGCCCTACCTGAAGGATCCGGCGAAGCGCCGCTCCTTCGAGGAGGGGATCCCGCTCGGGCGCATCGCGCACCCGCGGGAGATCGCGAACGTCGCGCTGTTCCTCGCGTCCGACGAGTCGTCGTACGTGACCGGGGCGGAGATCGTGGCCGACGGCGGCTTCACCGCGCAGTAGCCGGCCGCCGCCCGTCGCTCTCCACGGCCGTCGAAGCGCGGGCGCTGGCACGCAGACCGGACGCACGATAAAGGACGCCGGGGACAGCCCGCGGATGGAGGCGATCGGTGGATCGGACGAACGGCGCGGGAGAGCCCGCAGTCTCGGTGCGGGACCTCGTCAAGCGCTTCCCGCGGACGACGGCGCTCGCCGGCGTCTCGTTCGACCTCCGCGCGGGTGAGATCCTCGGCCTCGTCGGGCCGAACGGCGCCGGGAAGACGACGACCATCCACACCCTCCTCGGGCTCGTCCGGCCGAGCGCGGGGACGGTCCGGCTGTTCGGGCTCGACCCGCACGCGGGGCGTGCGGCGCTCCGCCGCGTCGGGTTCGCGTCGCCCGAGGCGCTCATGGACTGGCGGCTCACCGTCGAGGAGAACCTCCGGGTCTATGCCGCGCTCTACGGCGCGCCGCGGACCCGGGTGGCCGAGGTCGTGGAGGCGCTCGAGCTCGTCCGGAACGCGCGGGAGCGCTTCGGCGACCTGTCCCTCGGGCAGCAGATGCGCGCCGGCCTCGCGCGCGCGCTCCTCGCCGATCCCGACCTCCTGATCCTCGACGAGCCGACCGCGAGCCTCGATCCGGACATCGCGGACAAGACGCGGCGGTTCCTCCTGGGTCTCCAGAGGGCGCGCGGGCTCGCGATCCTCTACACCTCCCACAACATGGCGGAGGTCGAGGAGGTGTGCGACCGGGTCCTCTTCCTCCACCGCGGGCGGATCGTCGCCCAGGGCACGCCCCTCGACGTCTCGCGGAGCGTGCTCGGCAGCGAGTCGCTCGACGCGGCGGCCATGGAGGAGGTGTTCCTCAAGATCTCGCGGGGAGGGCTCGCATGAGGGCGCGGGTGCGACGGGTCGGCGCGCTGCTCCTCCGCTACCTCCTCCTCGTGCGACGGGACCCGTCGCGCGTGGTCGACATGTTCTACTGGCCGCTCGTCGACATCCTCATGTGGGGGCTCCTCACGTGGTTCGTCGCGCAGATGGGCGCGAACCTCCCGAACGCGATCGCCGTCTTCCTCGGCGCGGCGATCCTCTGGAACGTGTTCTTCCGCGCGGCGCAGGACGTCTCGGTGTCGTTCCTCGACGACCTGTGGGCGCGCTCGCTCGTCACGGTCTTCGCGTCGGAGCTCACCTTCGCGGAGTTCGGCGTCGCGATCACGCTGGTCGGCGCGATCAAGGTGGTGGTCGCGCTCGCCGCGATGGCGGCGACGGCCTGGCTGCTCTACGCCTTCGACGTCTTCACGCTCGGCTGGGCGCTGCTCCCGTTCGCCGCCAACCTGGTGCTCTTCGGGTGGACGCTCGGGCTCGTCTCGCTGGCGATCATCATCCGGTTCGGCGGGCGCTGGGCGATCCTCGCGTGGAGCCTGCCCTTCCTCGTCATGCCGGTCTCGTCGGTCTTCTGGCCCGAGACGGTGCTGCCGCCCGTGCTGCGAACCGTAGCGCGCGCCGTCCCCGCCGACCACATCTTCGAGGGCATGCGCGCGGTGGTGACCGGCGGCCGATTCCCCACGGACCGAATCCTCCTGGCGACCGGGCTGAACCTCCTCTATCTCGCCGCGGCGGCCGCGACGGTCGCGTGGGTCTACCGGATCGCGCTCACGCGCGGCCTCCTCCCGAAGGCGCGCTGACCGGGGTCCGCTCGAGGATCACGCCGCCCTGCATCACCGCGCGGATGCGGGCGAGCGCATCGAGGTCCTGCGTCGGGTCGCCGTCGACCAGCAGGAGGTCGGCGCGCTTCCCGGGCGCGACGACGCCGAAGTCCGGCTCCTTCCCGTCGGCGAGGAAGCGGGCTCCGTCGATCGTGGCCGCTCGGATCGCGTCGGCCGGGGTGAGCCCGGCCTCGAGCAGCAGATGGAGCTCGCGATGGAGGCCCGCGCCGGGGAAGACGCCGGTCTGCATGTCGCTCCCGGCGAGGATCGTGACGCCGGCCGCCCGGAGCCGGCGGACGTTGTCGCGCCAGTTCGCGCGCTGCCCGCGCAGTTGCTCCAGGTAGGCCGCGATGCCCGACGTCTCGTAGCCGGCGGGCACCGGATAGAAGCCGCCGAGGACGTCCGCGGGGACGGTCTCGGTCTCGAGTGGCGTCGGCGTCCGCGGTCCCTGTCCGGCGGCGGCGTAGGACTCGAAGACCGCGAGCGTCGCGACCATCGGGATGTGGAAGCCGGCGAAGACGGGAACGAGGTCGTCCGGAATGCGTTCCTTGTAGACGCCGTGCATCCAGGCCGCGATGCCGGCGCGGGCGGCGTCGAGCGCATCCTCGACGGTCCCGATGTGGGCGACAGCCCGCACGCCGCGGCGCCGCGCCTCGTCGACGCCCGCCTCGAGCACGTCGCGCCGAATCCGCGGGACCCCCTCGGGGATCTGGTCGACGCTGAACTTGACCACGTCGGCACCCATGTCCGCGATCCGATCGACGGCCGCACGGACCTCGGCGGGCGAGCCGACCTGCGCCGAGACGCGCGGGATCACGTACCACCGGAGCCACCACGGGAGGAGCTGGCGGAGGACCGCCACCGGATGGCCGTCCGGTGCGGTCACCATCGGCCCGGCGGCGTAGATCGCGGGACCGAGCAGCTCGCCGCGCCGCACCCGGTCGCGCCGGAGGAACGCCTGGCTCGACAGGTCGGCGGGATCGAGGACGGTCGTCACGCCGCAGTAGAGGTACGCGCGCAGGTTGGCGTCGGCGTCGGGGAAGGCCCGCACCCAGGGCGGCGCCGGGTTGTTGCCGACGTGTCCGTGCATGTCGACGAGGCCCGGAAGGAGCGTCGCGCCGGCGCCCGAGATCGTGCGCACGTTCGGCGGCGTCTGGGCCTCGTTCGCGGGCGTGACGGCCGCGATGCGGGCGCCGATGACCAGCACGTCCCGATGCGGCACGGTCGCGCCGGCCTCGACGTCGAGCACGGAGACGTCGCGGAAGACAACCGCGGGCGGATACTCCAC
>CAZLYE010000633.1:0-4724 GCA_964562865.1 uncultured Binatia bacterium (SeqCode)
CATGCCCGCGGTCTTCGGGCAGGCCGGCATGGAGCACATGCGGAAGTACGGCACGACGCGCGATCAGTTCGCGAAGGTCGCGGTGAAGAACCACAAGCACTCCACGAAGAACCCGCTCTCGCAGTACCAGAACGAGGTGAGTTTGGAGGACGTGCTGAACGGGCGCATGGTCGCGTATCCGAACACGCTCTACATGTGCTGCCCGACCGGCGACGGCGCGGCCGCGGCGGTCGTCGTGTCGCCGGAGAAGGCACGCCAGCTCGGCGCGAAGGTGAAGGTGCTCGCATCCATCCTCACCTCGGACCCGTGGAGCGACCGCGATCTGACGCTGCCGGACGTGAACACGCTCACGCGGAACGCCGCGAAGCAGGCCTGGGAGCGGGCCGGTGTCGGTCCGGAGGATCTCGATCTGGTCGAGCTGCACGACTGCTTCGCGACGGCGGAGATCCTCCATTACGAGAACCTGGGCCTCTGCAAGGAGGGTGAGGCGGGGCGGATGATCGACGAGGGCGAGACGGCCCACGGCGGACGGATCCCGGTGAACGTCTCGGGCGGCCTTCTCTCGAAGGGGCACCCGCTCGGCGCGACCGGCGTCGCGGGCATCTTCGAGGTCACGTCGCACCTTCGCGGGCGGGCCGGCGCGCGACAGGTCGAGGGAGCAGCGGTCGGTCTCTCGCACGTGATCGGACTCGGCTCGGCGTGTACCATCAACGTTCTCGGCGTCTGAGTCAGGGCCGAGTAGCCGAATTGTGGCATTTGGTCTCAGGGGGTCGCCGTGCGTTGCGCCACTAGTACCGTCGTACGAGGCGGAATGCTCAGATATTGTAGCGACGCGGGCCCGTGCGCCGTCCTCACTCCCGCAGCGTGATGATTCGCAGGCGCCTCAGGCACGATACCTGCTTCGCCCGGGACGCGTGAGGCGGCGGCTGCTCGACATCGTGGTCTGCCCGAACTGCCGCGGGCGGCTCACGCTCGACGAGGTGTTCGTGGAGGACGCCGCGGCGGGCTGGGTGCCCCCGCGCCCGGCGTGCACCACCTTCTGCTCCTGGCGCAATCGCCTGGTGAGCGCGGGTGTCACGACGGCGGACTGCACGCGCTGCTACTCCGGCGACGTGATCGAGGGTGTGCTTCGCTGCGCGGAGTGCGATCACCGCTACCCGATCATCGAGGGAATCCCGCGTCTTCTCCGTCCCTCGTTGCTCGCCCGGATCCGTTCGCGGCACGCGGAGTTCTTCGCGCGTCACCCGGATCTCTGCCCGAGCGAGGAGAGTGGCCCCACGGAGGAGCTCGCCGACACGCTCGAGAGCTTCACGCGCCAGCGCGTCGATCTGAAGCCGCCGGGCCCGGAGTTCGCCGAGCAGTGGCGGGAGCATCTCGCGACCAACCTCGGCCGGGCGACGACCATCCCGGCGCTGGCGGGAAAGCTCGTGCTCGACGTCGCCTGCGGCTTCGGACGCCACCTCTACGTGGCGACGGAAGCGGGCGCCGAGACCGTCGGCCTCGACCTTTCGGGTGGCGTCGACGTCGCCCGCGCGAACGTCCGCGCGCACCCGCGCTGCCACCTCGTCCAGGCCGACCTCTTCGACCGCCCGATCCGCGAGCGCTGCTTCGACGTCGTCTGGTCGTTCGGGGCGCTCCATCACCTCGCGGACCCGCGCGCCGGGTTCCAGACGATCGTGCCCTTCGCCCGCCCGGACGGTGGGCTGGTCGTCATCTGGGTGTACGGCTTCCGGGGGATGTCGCTCAGCTACCGCGTGTCACACATGCGAACGCTCCACAGCGTCGTCCGCCGGATGTCGGCGACGAATCGCGTCCGCGCCTCGAAGTTGGTCGCGGGGCTCCTGGCGGTCGGCTACTGGAAGCCGCTCCGGCTCGCCCGGCGGCTGCGGCTCGGCCGGGTCGTCGAGCGCGCCCCGCTCGCCGTCTACGTCGACCACGCGTGGGCGGCAAAGGTCGCCGCCGTCCACGATCGCCTCTCGACGCCGATCACGCACTTCCACGACCGGGAGGAGCTCCGCGGATGGCTCCGCGGCGCGCGGCTCGCCGACGGCGTGGTCGAGGACACGAACCGCCGCGGCTGGCGCGCCTACGGCTGGCGGGGGCGGGAGGCTGGCGGCTCGCTCGCGCGGACGGGACGCCGCGAGCCCGTGGAGCTGCCCGCGCCGGCGCGCGTCGGCAGCGGACGCTGAGCGCGCGTCAACGCAGGCGCAGGACGCGGCGGCGCGAGTCGATCGCGTAGCTGCCGAAGTTGTTCAGGTAGCTGAGCCCGATCACGCCGTCGAGCGGAGCGGACACCGCGGTGTGCACGACCGCGGGGACGTCGCGAGCCCGGTTCTTCCCGACGTCGACCGTCTGGAGCCGCACGAGCGGCGCGCGCACGATGCCGTTGGCGGTCCGGAGCTCCGCCTCCCCGCTGGGCGACAGCCCGAGGCGGCGGGCGGTCGTCGGAGCGAGCACGCAGTAGCTCGCACCGGTGTCGAGGAGGAAGACGCCCGTCAGCCGCCCGTTCAGCGTGGCGTGCACGAGCCAGCTCTGGCCGTTTCCGTCGAGCGGGACCTCGCTGCCCCCGGCGGTGATCCACTCCGCCGGCGCCGGGGTCGCCGAGACGAGAAGCAGCAGGAGCACCGCGACGATGGGTCCCCGCCTCATCGAGCGGCGGGCGGCTCGGTCGCGGTCGTGGCGCGGCGCTCCTCGAGGCAGACCCGGACCTTGCGCACCAGGTCGAGGCCGCTGAACGGCTTCGTGATGTAGTAGTTGGCTCCCATCGCGAGGCCCTTCTCGATGTCCGCCGGCGTCGACTTTGCGGTGAGGAAGATCACCGGCAGCTGCCGCGTCGCCGGATGCGCGCGGATGTGTCGCAGCACCTCGTACCCGTCGACCTCGGGCATCATGATGTCGAGGATCACCGCGTCGAGCGGTTCCTTGCCGATCATCTCGAGTGCCTCGCGCCCACCCGGGCACTTGACCGGATCCATCCCCTCGATGCGCAGCCGCGTCTCCACGAGCTCCGCGATGATCGGATGGTCCTCCACGATCAAGATGCGAGGTTTCCGTTCCGAATCCACCATGGCCTCCGCCTCCTCGTCACGCCCACGCGGCCCGCGCGGCAGACGTCAAAATCGCCATCCCGTCCCTCGACATGTCAGAGCGCTCCCGGCTCGAAGGCGACGTCCCTGGGCAGGACGCCCGCGGCCACCAGCCGGTCGAAGAACCGGCTGCGGAGCCCGGTCGCCCGGAAGTGACCCTGGACGCCACCCTCCGCCGCCACGCCCGTCTGCACGAACTCGAACACGTCCTGGAGCTGGAGCTGCTCGCCCTCCATGCCGACCACCTCGCTGATCTTCACGACCTTCCGCGAGCCGTCGACGAGGCGCGCCACCTGGATCAGGACGTTCACGGCCGACGCGATCTGCTGCCGGATCGCGCGCAGCGGCAGATCGTAGCCCGCCATGAGCACCATCACCTCGAGCCGCTGCAGGCACTCGCGCGGCGAGTTGGCGTGGACGGTGGTGAAGGAGCCGTCGTGGCCGGTGTTCATGGCCTGCAGCATGTCGAGCGCCTCCGCGCCGCGGACCTCGCCGACGATGATCCGGTCGGGACGCATGCGGGGTGCGTTCCGGACGAGGTCGCGCTGCGTGACCTCGCCCTCGCGGTCGGGGTCCGCCGGGCGGGTCTCGAGCGGCACGACGTGCGGCTGCTGGAGCTGCAGCTCGGCCGAGTCCTCGATCGTGACGATGCGCTCGTGCTCGGGGATGAAGCCGCTGATGCAGTTGAGGAGCGTCGTCTTCCCCGCGCCCGCGCCACCCGAGACGACGAGGTTCAGCCGGCCGCGGGTGACCCCCGCCAGGTAGCCGACCATCCGCGGCGCGAGGCTGCCGAGCGCGAGGATGTCGTTCATCCGGAGGGCGGTCTGGCCGAACCGGCGGATCGAGAGACAGGGCCCGCGGAGCGCCAGCGGCGGGATGATCGCGTTCACGCGCGAGCCGTCGGGCAGCCGCGCGTCGACCATCGGCGAGCGGCGGTCGATCCGGCGCCCGACGGCGGCGACGATGCGCTCGATCACCTGCAGGAGGTGCTGGTCGTCGCGGAAGGTGACGTCGGTGCGGGCGAGCCGGCCGTGCTTCTCCACGTAGACCGCGGCGGGGCCGTTCACGAGGATGTCCGAGATATCGCCGTCCCGGAGCAGCGAGTCGAGCGGACCGAGACCGACGACCTCGTCACCCACCTCCTCGATCAGCCGGTCGCGCTCGGCGGCCGAGAGCTCCACCGCGTCGGACTGGACCAGGCGGCGGAGCGCGTGGCGGACGTGGTCCTCCGCCTGCGCGCTGTCGAGCGAGGCGAGCGCGACCATGTCGAGCCGCTCGAGGAGCTGGCGATGCACGCGCAGCTTAAGCTCCTGGAACGGTCCCGTCGCCGCGCCGTGCAGGCTCATCCGCTCACCCTCCGCTCGGCGGCGGCGAACAGGCGACGGAACCCCTTCACGACGGCGCTCGTCGGCCGCGCGGTCCCGTGTGGCGCCGCGAGCGCCGCGATCGCCCGCTGCACGGGTGCGCCGGGCTTCACGTCGTCGAGCGGGCGTCCCCCGTTGATCGCCTCCCACACGACCGCGTCGTCGCGCGGCACGAGCGCGCGGATCGGGAGCTTCAGGGTGCGGGCCGCCTCCTCGGGCGGGACCTCCCAGGCTCGGTTCGCGTGCTTGTTGACGACGATCTCCACCACGGCCG
>CAZLYE010000634.1:0-8113 GCA_964562865.1 uncultured Binatia bacterium (SeqCode)
GATGCCGTTCTGGAAGCCGAAGAGCCGGTAGCCGAAGAAGCCGTCGTCGGTGTTCGTGGCGAAGCTGATGCCGCGGCCACCGTACTCGCTCACGGTGTCCTCGATGATCGTGCCCAGCGTGCCCCGCGTCGTCTGGATGAACTTCCGTCCCGCGTAGCGCTGGATCAGGTGGCTGAGCGTCATGCCCGGGATCGGCGTGGCGGGGGCCGTCGTCTCCAGCTGAATGGAGTAGCCGCGCACGCCCTCGAAGGTGAGGTACTGCAGCGTGACCCAGGCCGTGGGCGTCTGGACGGCCACGTTGAAGCCGAAGTGCGGCACGTAGACCGTCGGCGTGGGGTCGGCCCCGCCCGTCGGATGGACGAAGATCCGCTGCGTCGTCGGATCGTAGCTCCACTGATCCTCGGGCGGCATCGCAATGCCGTCCCCCGCGTACCCGAGCAGCTCGAGGGGATAGCCGGTGCCCTGCACGAGGATGGTCGGATCGAAGTCGTCGCGGGCCAGCGGATCCGTGTTGGGCGACGCCTCCATCGTGCGGCTGTAGACGCCGCCGCCCTCGGGCGTCCAGTCGCTCCGGAGCGTCATGCCCCGGATGACCGGCACCTCGTCGGTGGAGCACGCACCGGCACGGCAGCCCTGGATGACGCACGGCTGGTCCGCGGTGCACGCGAGCGACCGGCCCGGCACCGACGCGAGGTCGCGCAGCGCGAGGGACTCGAAGTAGATGCCGTCGAAGGCGTCGTGCGGACCGCGGACGTCGAGCGTGTCCCCGGGCTGGAGGGCGAGCACGCCCTCGCCGATCGTCACGAATGGGCCGGTCGGGCCGCAGGCGAGATCCGTGCCCGTCCCGCTCCCGCTGGTCGCGCAGGCCCCGTCGACGAAGTAGACGGTGGCCCGGGCGGAGCTGCACACGAGCACGAGCGAGAGACACGCTGCGCCGAGCGTGGCACGGATTGACGGCCCTCGGTCCCCCGAGTGCGTCGAGGACGGATCGCGGCGCCACATCGTCTGCCTCGCGCCCAACGCGGGGCAGGGGACACTAACACGGCACCTGGGTTGGAGCGCCAGCGCTCCCGAAAACCCGCGCCGCGGGCGGACGAGTCAGAAACGAATGCTACGCCCGCCGGAATCGCGGCAGCGTCGCGTCCTCGAGGTCCTCGAACACGGCCTCGACCTCGAGCCCGACCGCCACGTCCTCGGGCGGGACGTCGACCAGGTTGCTGACGATGCGGACGTTGCCCGCGTCCGGCAGCTCTACGAGCACGACGTTGTAGGGCACGCGGTCGGCGAGCGAGGGGTGGACGGCGTGATGGATGAGCGTCCAGCTGAACACGCGGCCGCGGCCGCTCACGCGCTCCCAGCGGACGGCCGTCGCGTGGCACGCGGCGCAGACCGGACCGGGCGGGTGCCGCCAGGTCCCGCACGCCGCGCACCGCTGGACGACGAGCTCGTGGCGCCGGAGCGCCTCCCACCAGGGCGCGTCGTCGCGGCCCGGGAGGATGCGCGGCAGGTCGGCCGGGAGGTAGGGCATCACACGCTCATCCGCGGCGGAGGAGGAGGGCGCTCGTGGGCGCGACGCCCGGTCCGCCGCCGACCAGGCAGAGCTCCGCGTCGGCCACCTGGCAGGTCGAGTCGCCGCGCATCTGCCGCACGCCCTCCACCACGAGGTTGAGCCCGTGGACGTACGCCTCGGAGAGGTTCCCGCCCGCGGTGTTGAGCGGCAGGCGCCCCTCGGGCCAGCGGAGCTTCCCGTCCTCCACGAACGGTCCGCCCTCGCCGCGCGCGCAGAAGCCGAAGTCCTCGAGCGCCATCAGCACCATCCCGCTGAAGTTCTCGTAGAGCTGCACGACGTCCACGTCCGCCGGGCCGACGCCGGCCATCGCCCAGAGACGGCGGGCGACCGGCGCGGCGTTGGCGGACGGGTAGGCGGGAGCGGGCGCCGCGTGCGTGTAGAGGCTCGCCCCCCACGCGCCCTCGCCGCCCTCGGCCGCCGCGAGGACGTGCACGGGCCGACGGCGCAGGTCACGCGCGCGCTCCGCCGACACGAGGACGACGGCGCAGGCGCCGTCCGTCTCGAGGCAGCAGTCGTGGAGCCGGAACGGGTCGGCGATCATGCGCGCGGTCGCGTGCTCCTCGAGCGTGAGGGGCCGCGAGTACATGACGGCACGCGGGTTGCGATTCGCGTGCGCGCGCGCCGCGACGGCGACGTGTCCCATCTGCCGGTGGGTCGTCCCGAACTCGTGCATGTGACGCCGGGCGATGAGCGCGCACATCGCAGCCGGGGAGAGGAGGCCGAAGGGGAGCGCGTAGGCGAAGGCGGGCGGGATGCCCGCGCCGGGCGTCTGGCGCGCGGGCGCCCGGCCGCCGACGCGGCCGAAGCGGCCGTACTCCCCCTGACAGAGGGCCCGGACGACGGCGACGCAGCTCGCCGCCCCGGCGTGGATCGCCTGCGCCGCATGCGCGACCGCCGCGCACACGCCCCGCCGCCGCCGTCCCACACCATCGCGGCGAAGCGCAGCTCCGGGCAGCCGAGGGCCGCGGCGAGGCGCGGAGCGTCGTTCCGGTCGTTGGCGTACGACGAGAAGCCGTCGAGCTCGCGGGGCGAGAGCCCGGCATCCGCACACGCGGCCAGGATCGCCTCGCACGCGAGGCTGAACTCGCTCCGGTCGGTGATCCCGCCCCAGCGGCGGTACTCGGTCTCCCCGATCCCGACCACGCAGACCCGATCGCGCACGGGCGCGGAGGATCGCTCCCGGGTCACAGGGCTGTCAACCGCGCGGCCCGCGTGCGATCCTCGTCCCGTGGCGTTGCCGCCGCGGACCGTCCTCGAAGAGATCGCCGAGCGCGCGGGCCGGCTCGCGCTCGCGCACTTCCGGCGTGTCCGCCCGGAGCGGAAGGCCGACCGGACGCTCGTCACCGCCGCCGACCGCGAGGTCGAGGCGGCGATCGTCGCGGAGCTGGGCGCCGTCCTGCCCGACGCGGCGATCCTCGGCGAGGAGGGCACCGCGCGTGTCGGGCGGGGACCGTACACCGCCGTCATCGACCCGATCGACGGCACGGCGAGCTTCGTCGCCGGGCTCGGCACCTGGTGCGTCTGCATCGGGATCATGGAGGGCGATCGGGCGGTGGCCGGCGTCGTCCACGTGCCCTGCCTCGGCGAGACCTACGCCGCCGCCGACGGCCGGGCATACCTGAACGGCGACGCCCTGCCGCCGCTCGACGGCCGTCCGACGGACGGCGACCGGTTCATCGTCACGCACGCCCGTGCGCACGCGCGCCATCGCGTGCGGTATCCGGCGAAGGTCCGCTCCCTCGGCTCCACGGCGTACCACGTCGCGCTCGTCGCGCGCGGCGCGGCCGAGGGCGCGCTCCTCGGCCACGCGCATCTCTGGGATCTGGCCGCGCCGGGCGCGGTCCTCCACGCCGTCGGCGGGCGCTACGAGTACCTCGGCGGCGGCGCGGTCAACCTGGCGGCGCTCCTCGACGGTCGGCGCGCGCCCGACTTCGTGCTCGCCGGCGCGCCGGCCACGATCACGACGCTGCGCCCGCTCCTGGCCGACGGCGCATAGCGCCGCCCCGGCCGTTTCGCTATCCTCGCGCGCGGGATGGAGCTGCGCGGGCGCTGGGCGCTCGTCACGGGCGCTGCCAAGCGGGTGGGGCGGTCGATCGCGCTCGCGCTCGCGGAGCGCGGCGCCAACGTCGTCATCCACTACAACTCCTCGGCGGACGAGGCGGCAGCGACCGTGAAGGCGATCGAGGTGCTCGGCGTCCGGTCGCTCGCGCTCCGCGCGGAGCTGTCGCGGCCCGACGACGTCGCGCGGCTCGCGCGCGAGGCCGAGGAGCGCGCCGGGCGGATCGACGTGCTCGTGAACAACGCGTCGAACTACATCCGTGCTCCGTTCGACCGGCTGACCGAGGCCGTCTGGGACGCGAGCCTCGAGGTCAACCTGAAGGCGCCGTTCCTCCTCTCGTGGCACCTCGGACGCGCCATGAAGGCGAGAGGGGAGGGGCGGATCGTCAACCTCGCCGACTGGGCGGGCGAGCGGCCGTACAACGACTACCTCCCGTACTGTGTGGCAAAGGCGGGTGTGATCTGCCTCACCAAGGCGCTCGCCAAGGCGCTCGCGCCGGAGGTGCTGGTGAACGCCGTCGCACCGGGTCCCGTCCTGCCTCCGGAGGACCTCGGCGAGGCGGAGCGGCAGGCGATCATGCGCGTCACGCCGCTCCGGCGCTTCGGACGACCCGACGACGTGGCGCGCACCGTCCGCTTCCTGGCGGAGGAGGCCGACTTCTCGACCGGCGCCCTCTTCATGGTCGACGGTGGACGCCTGATTGCCTGAGCGGGTCTGCGTGCTCGCAAGCGGCGGGCTCGACAGCGCGGTCCTCCTCGGCACGCTCGCGCGGCGGCACGAGGTGCACCCACTCTACGTCCGCTGCGGGCTCGCGTGGGAGCGCGCGGAGGAGGCGCTGCTCGCGCGCTTCCTCCGCGCCCTCCGGGGGCGCGGCCGCGTGGCGCCGCTCGTCCGGCTCACGCTGCCGGTCGAGCCGCTGTACGGCGCCCGGCACTGGAGCGTGTCGGGGCGCGGCGTGCCCGGACGGCGCGCCGGGCTCGCGTCCAACTACCTGCCGGGCCGGAACCTCCTCCTCGGGAGCCTCGCCGCCGTCCACTGCGCGCGCGCGCGCATCCCGACCGTCGCGCTGGCCCTCCTCGGCGACAACCCGTTCCCGGACGCCACCCCGGCGTTCCTCGCGGCCCTCGGGCGCACGGCCGGCCGGGCGCTCGGCACGACGATCCGGATCCGCGCGCCGTTCCGCAACCTCTCGAAGGCCGCGGTCATCCGGCGCGGCCGCGATCTGCCGCTCGCCCTCACGCTCTCCTGCGCGCGTCCGCATGGGCTCCGGCACTGCGGCACGTGCACCAAGTGCGCCGAGCGGCAGCGGGGCTTCGCCCACGCCGGCATCCCCGATCCGACGGACTACGTTCGATGATCGGCTACGTCATCCGGCGGATCCTCCGCGCGATCACGACCCTCCTCGGGACCACGCTCATCATCTTCGTGCTCGTCCGCGTCGTGCCGGCCGACCCCGCGGTCTCGATCGCCGGGCCGAAGGCGGATCCGCAGACTCTCGCCGCCATCCGGAAGGACCTCGGGCTCGACGACCCGGTCGTGGTGCAGTACGGGCGCTACGTCTGGCGGCTCGCGCACGGCGACCTCGGCCGCTCCTACATGACCGGTCGTCGCGTCCAGGACGTGATCCACGACCGCCTGCCGGCGACCGCACTCCTCGCGGTGACGAGCCTCTGGGTCGGCTTCCTCATCGGGCTGGTCGTCGGGATCGCGACCGCGGCGCGCCGCGGGTCGGCGATCGACGTCGCGGTGCTCGTCGGCACGCTCGTCGGGCTCTCGATCCCGACCTTCTGGCTCGGGAACCTTCTCATCTACCAGTTCAGCTACCGCCTGCGGCTGCTGCCGCTCGGGGGCTACACGCCGCTGCCCTGGCCGCCGTGGCCCCCGGGGGCGGTGCTCGCGGCGCTCCCCGACGTCGGCCGTCACCTCCTGCTCCCGGCCGCGACGCTCGCGGTCGGCGAGTTCTTCTTCTACGCGCGGTTCGTCCACACCAACGTCGCCGGGACGCTCGCGAGCGACTACATCCGGACGGCGCGTGCCAAGGGCGCGGGGCCGGGGCGGATCTACCTCGTCCACGCGCTCCGGAACGCCCTCATCCCGATCGTGACGCTCCTCGGGCTCGACATCGCGGCGCTCATGAGCGGCGTGGTGCTGACCGAGACGGTCTTCAACTGGCCCGGGCTCGGGCGCCTCGCGGTGCAGGCCGTCTTCGATCTCGACATCCCGCTCGTCGCCGGGACCGTGCTCTTCGCCGGCGTGCTGGTGCTCGCCGCGAACCTGCTCGTCGACCTCCTCTACGGGGTGATCGACCCGCGCGTGCAGCATGGCTGACGCCGCACTCACCGGGCTCGGCTCGGCACGGCGGAGCCGGCGGCTCCTTTGGGTGGGACTCGTCGTCGTCGGCGCGCTCGTCGTGGTGGCACTCGCCGCCCCGTGGCTCACGCGCTACGACCCGGACGCGATCGTGGTCGCGAGGTACCACGGCCCCCTCCCGCCGGGCGGCGTCCATCCCCTCGGAACCGACGCGCTCGGACGCGACGTGTGGGCGCGGCTCGCCTACGGCGCGCGCACGTCGCTCTTCGTCGGCGGGGTCGCGATGGCGCTCAGCCTCGTGATCGGGACGACGACGGGGCTCGTCGCGGGCTACTTCGGCGGCGTGGTCGACGCCGGGCTCATGTGGGTCGTCGACCTGGTCCTCACGATGCCGTCGCTGCTGCTCCTCATCGTCCTCGCGACGGTCCTCCCGCCGTCGCTCCTCACCATCCCGCTCGTGATCGGCGTGATCGGCTGGACGACGTTCGCACGGACGGTGCGCGGCGAGGTGCTGACGCTCCGGGAGCGCGAGTACATCCAGGCGGCGCACGCGCTCGGCGCGTCCCACACGCGCATCATCTTCCGCCATCTGCTGCCCGAGGTGGTGCCCGGCGTGGTGGTGCTGGCAGCGCTCGGCATGTCGGGCGCGATCGTCGTCGACGCGGGGCTCTCGTACCTCGGCCTCGGCGTGCCCCTCCCGCGGCCGTCGTGGGGCCGGATGGTGAGCGACGCGCAGACCTATCTCGCGGTCGCCCCCTGGCTCGTCGTGGCGCCCGGGGTGTCGATCGCGATCGCGGTGATCGGGTTCAACCTGATCGGGTACGGCCTGATCGACCTCGTCGGCAGGCCGCGGTCGTGAGGCGGCTCCTCGCCGTCGCGGCGGCGAGCCTCGTCGCCGCCGCGTGCGCCGTCCCGCTCGACCCACCGCCCGCGGGTCCCGCCGACGGTGGCGGGCCGCCGGTCCGGGGTGGGGTGCTGCGGCTCGGCGCGGGGGAGGACCCGCGGACGCTCGACCCCGCGCGCGGCTACGACACCGCGTCGTGGTCCTTCGAGCAGATGCTCTTCAACACGCTCGTCACCTACGACGAGGGCACGAACATCGTGCCCGACCTGGCCGAGTCGTGGGCCACGAGCACCGACGGGCGGGAGGTCCGCTTCGTCCTCCGCCACGACGTCCGCTTCAGCACCGGCCGACCGCTCACCTCGGCCGACGTCAAGTACTCGCTCGAGCGTCTCCTCCGGCCGTCGATCCACTCTCAGGGGGCGGAGTTCTTCCACGACATCGAGGGCGCGGCGGAGTACGTCGAGGGCAAGGCGCCCGGCGTGCGGGGGATCCGCACGTCGGCGCCGGACACCGTCGAGTTCGCGCTCAACCACATGGATCCGCTCTTCCTCCACAAGCTCACGATGCCGTTCGCGTCGGTCGTCGATCGCGAGGCGGCGGAGCGTTTCGGCGACGAGGACTTCACGCGGCATCCGGTCGGCACCGGGGCCTTCATCCTCGAGGAGTGGGCGTACGGGCAGCGGATGCGGCTCGCGCGGAACCCGGGGTACTTCCGGACCGGGCTCCCGTACCTCGACGGCATCGAGGTGACGATCGGGGTCAGCCCGCAGCTCGCGTGGCTCAAGTACCAGCGGGGCGAGCTCGACCTCTCGGGCATCCCGTCGGCGGAGTTTCAGCGCGTGCTGGCGGACCCGCGCTACCGGCCGCTCATCCTCAGCCGGACGAGGCTCGCGACGGACTACCTGGGGCTCAACTGCGCCCTCGCGCCGTTCGACCAGGTCCTGGTCCGCCAGGCGATGAACCTCGCGATCGACAAGCAGCGGCTCGTCGAGCTGATCGACGGGCAGGGGGTGATCGCGAACGGCATCCTGCCGCCCGACATGCCGGGCGCCGAGCCGGTCCCGGGGTTTCCCCACGATCCCGCCGCCGCCCGCCAGCGGCTCGCCGAGGCCGGGCTCGCCAGCGGCTTCTCGACCACCCTCTGGGCGGCGCGGGACGAGACCACGATGCGTCTCGCCCAGTCGATGCAGCAGGACCTGCGCGCGGTCGGCATCGAGCTCGCCATCAAGCCGGTCGACTTCCCCGCGCTTCTCGAGGCGATCCGCCTGCCGCGCCAGGTGCCGCTCTTCCTGCTCGGCTGGGAGGCCGATTTCCCCGACCCGTCGAACTT
>CAZLYE010000635.1:0-3271 GCA_964562865.1 uncultured Binatia bacterium (SeqCode)
CCCCCGCCGAACGGGAAGTAGGTGTACGGCGCCGGTCGCGTACCGACGAACCGGTCGGGGTCGAAGCGCTCGGGCTCGGGCCAGAGGTCGGCGCGGTGGTGGATCGCGTAGATGCTGACGCCGACGTTGATGCCCGCGGGAAGGTCGCGGCCGCCGATCCGGGCGGGGCGCCGGAGACGTCGGAGAACGCCCGTCGCGACGGGCGTCAGCCGCGCGGATTCCTTGATCACGGCGTCGAGATACTCGAGGCGGCCGACGTGCTCCGGCGCGAGCCCACCGTCGCCCGCCACCGCGCGGAGCTCGTCGCGCAGCTTCTCCACGACGCCGGGATGACGGAGCAGGTGCCAGAAGACCCAGGCGAGGGAGGTGGCGGTCGTCTCGTGACCCGCCAGGAGGAGCGTGAAGAGCTCGTCGAGGAGCTCCTCGTCGCGCATCGGCTCGCCGTGATCGTCGCGCGCGTCGACGAGCATCGACAGGATGTCGGTCCGGCCGGCGGTGCCGTCGGCACGACGGCGCGCGATCTCGGCGAGCAGCAGCCGGCGCACCTCGTCGCGATCACGCACGAACCGGCCCCAGGGGGCGAGACCGCCGAGCTCGAACTGCAGCTGCCGGATGGCGAGGAACGGGGCTGCTGCGCTGTCCGCGAGCTTGAGGAAGTGCACGATCGGCGCACGGACCCGCGAGAACGTCGACGCCTCGTCGAGCCCGAACACGGCCCGGAGGATGACGTCCAGCGTGATGGTCTGCATCTCCTTGTGGATGGGAAACGGTCGGCCGATCGGCCACGCCGCGATCACGCGATCGGCGATCTCCTGCATGAGCCGGCCGTACACGTGCATCCGCTCGCCGTGGAGCGGTGGACCCATCAGGCGCCGCTCGCGGAGGTGGCGCTCGCCGTCGAGGAGGAGAAGCGAGCTCCTCCCGAGGATCGGACCGAGGACGTCCGCGTTCGCCTCGCCCGCCCTGAGCGCCCCGAGCTCGTCGGCGAAGACGTCCCTCGCCGCCTCCGGATGGTTGAACATGACCATCGGCGGACCGAACGACTGGACCGTGACGCAGTCGCCGAAGAGACGGACGGCCCGCTCGTTGGCGGCGTACGGACCGACCGCGTAGCGGAGGGCCTGGACGAGGCGCGGCTCGCGCGGCCCGGGCGGCAGCGGAGCGGACGGCCGATCCTCAGCGTCGAGACGGGCGGCGGGTGTGGCCATGCGACGATCCCTCCGACTTGAGACCTCTCATGACGATGTCGCCGTGGAGCGGGAGCACCTCGGCGTACGGGTAGCGTGACTGGTTCGACAGCACGTCGCCCGTCATGAAGAGGATGAATGCGGTGCGCTCGGGATCGACCTCCCGGAAGGTGCCCTCCCGGATGCCGTCCCGGATCACGTCCGCGATCAGCGCCACGTTGTCACGGAGGAGCTGCTCGTGGAGCTCCTCGATGAGCGGCGCGAAGATGATCTCGTCGTCGCGCCGGAAGACCGAGTTGATCAGCGAGTTCTCGCGGTAGAACTCGACGCTCGCCTCCCCCAGGCGCACGAGGCGCTCGACGGCGGTCCCGGGCGGCCGCGCGGCTGCGTGCGCGCGTGCGAGCCACGCGTCGTGGAGGTTCCGGATGACCGCGCGGAAGACCTCCTCCTTGCTCTCGAAGTAGCGGTAGAGCGTCCCGGCGGCCACGCCCGCCTGACGGGCGATCTCCGCCATACCGGTCCGGCGGTACCCGAAGACGGCGAAGCGGTTGGCGGCCGCGGCGAGGATCCGCGACCGGGTCCGCCCGTCGAAGGCCGGGGCAGAAGCGGCCGGTGGCATGGAGTGAACGATTGGCACGATTCGTTCACTCGTGTCAACCCAAGCCCATCAATCCCCAAGTCCCCCCGTCTCCAAGCCCCCCGAGGTGATCAGTTGCTGGGCTCCCGACCCATTGGCGCCCAAGGTGGTTGGTCGAACACCTTTCCTGCGTCTTCCGCGGAGATCGGGCGGCCTCCATATGCAGAGACGGCGTCGAAGAAGGCCACCCGCAGATCCGGCGCAAAGATGTGGAAGTGCCCTTGCGCTTCTTCGTCCTCCAGCCACTTCCGGCGGGCACCAACGGCGTTCGGTCCCGTGACCTGCATGATGACCTCGCCGCCGTACTTCTCGTGCAGCGCCTTGTGGAACTTCCAGGTTGCGACCCAATCACGGGCCATCTCTCGGTCCTCACGCCGTTGGAGACCCATCCCGCTCTTGGACCGTTCTGCCTTCGCCTTGGTCGAAGGGGCACCGGGCGATTCGCCCGACCCCGTGGCGTGTGTGCCCATATCGAGCACCGCCTGGATATCCTCCTTCGTCGGTTCGCACGCATTTGCGGCACAGAATCGCTTGTGAAGAGGCGAGACGATTCGAGCCTCGAGCAGGCGCGCACGAAACCATTCGATCGCCTTGGCGCGCTCGGCCTCGCTCGCGTGCGCCGAGATGTCCCGCAGCTCGTCCGGCCTGGGTTCGATTGCGTTCGCATTCGGGACGGAAAGGACCGTCGCGACGACCTTGCGTGACGGGCCGGCGGTCGCGCGGGTGGCGATCAGTGCGAGCGTTGCGATCGTGAGCGCACGAGCCATCGGGATGCGCACGCGCTTCACTGTCGGCTCGGGTCTGGCACCACTTTAGCTGCCCGACCCGCAGCCGCTTCCTCGATCGTCCGTCAGGACTCGGCCACCGTGAGGCCCGGGATCCCGACCGACTGGATGTGCTGCGCCGTCGCCGCGTCCTCGTAGCGCGGCAGCCGGCCGTCGATCCGCCAGAGACGGTAGGCGAGGGCCGCAGACAGCACGCGGATCGGATACTCGCGCGGCAGCGCCGTCAGGTACGGCTGGATGGTCGCGAAGTCCCGCGCGCCGTACTGCTGCATGACGGCGCGGAGGCCACCGTTCCGCGGCCCGATGTTGTACGCGAGGAGGCCGAGGAACGGATCGCCGTGCATCTCGTCGAGGTAGCGACGGAGCGTCGCCGCCGCCACGAAGGCGTTGTGCCGCTGGTTCAGCGGGTCGAGCTGCTCGACGTGGAGCCGCCGCTTCACGTCTGCCACCGCCTCGGCCGGCGGCGCCGTGATCTGGAAGAGCCCGCGCCCGCCGTCGGCGCTGTCCCGCGGGTAGAAGGCGGACTCCGCGGCGCCGACACCCATCAGGACCTCCGCGTCGACGTCGAAGGCGGCGGCCGCCTCGAGGACCGTCGGCTCGTAGACACGCGCGCGCTCCAATACGCGGGCGAGCGCCGTCAGGTCCGCGCGTCGGTACGCCGC
>CAZLYE010000636.1:0-4908 GCA_964562865.1 uncultured Binatia bacterium (SeqCode)
TCGACCAGCGGCAGCGCCGCGAGCGCCAGCGGAAGCCGCTCGCGCAGGAGCACGCGCTCGACGACGGGCCGGTAGAGCCGCTGCGCGTTGAGCGCCGCCGCGAACGCGTCCCGCATGCCGCGCTGGACGCGGAGCCGCGGCGCGTCGACCGCCGGGAAGGGCCCCACCGGCTGGAACGCGACGAACGCTCCCGCCGAGAACTGCAGGGCCGCCAGCTGCTCCTCGGTCGACCGTCTCAACGAGGCGACGTCGTCCGGGGTTCCCGAGACCACGTGGTAGACGACGGACGGATCCAGCCGATCGTGGATGATCGACTGCTCGCCCGTGTAGCGGGTGAATACGTCGACCCAGAACTGCACGGCGGGCTCCAGCGCCGGCGGCGTCGGGAACTCTCCGACGGCATCGGCGGCTTCGCTCGCACGGCGCGTCATCAGGACGAGCGCGGCAACGAGCGCCACGCACGCGAGCGCGACCCCTCTCCTCGCCCCTCCACCCCACCACCACCCCCTGCTGCGGCCCACCGGTCTTGTCACCGTGACCTCCAGGGTTCGTGTGTCAGGGAACCTCCTGTTTAGGGGACGACCGATCCGGGATCAATCCCGCGCCTGCTGCAGCAAATTCCTTGACACCCGTCGACGGGCTTTCTTATAAAGCCGCCGGCTTACTCACCGAAATCCAGCGGGTTTCGTCACGACGGCACGTCGCCGTCGAGAACGCGGCGGAGGCCACATGGGGACGGCGACGAGGCGAGGCTCACGGCGGCTCCTGCGGCGCTTGGTGCTGCCGGGTGTGGCCGCCCTGGCGATCGTGCTCCCGAAGCCTGCATGCGCCCTGGTGCTCGACGACCAGGGTGAGATGCGGCTCGGCTTGCGGGCGTACACGTCGGTGCGGATCGGGACCGAGCAGATGGGCGGGGAGGACAACCCGCTCACCTTCCCGAGCTCCGCCGCGGGGCACGTCCGCCAGAACCGCTACTTCCTCGAGGTGAAGCTCGACCACGACATACGGCGGCTCGCGAAGAACAGCTGGGGGCTCGCGCGGCTGTTCGGGTGGATCGACCCGAGCACGCTCAAGTACAGCCTCCAGTACCGCGGCGAGGGCGAGGGCATCTACGACTACGGCCCCGACGAGTTCAGCCACCCGTTCAACAAGCTCGAGGCGGTGAAGCTCCAGGAGCCGAACACGATCGGCACTCCGCTCGGGCTCATCGCCCCGCTGCAGAACACCCTCCCCAAGGCGTTCATCCAGGAGCGGGTCCGGCAATTGCGAGACATCTCCCGGGAACGGAACCGTTTCTTCCTCGGCTACATCGACTTCGAGAAGGGCCCGCTGTTCATCCGCCTCGGACGACAGATCCTCGCCTGGGGCGAGACCGACATCTTCCGCCTCCTCGACAACATCAACCCGCTCGACGACTCGTTCGGCGGCTTCTTCATCGCGCTCGACGAGCGGCGCCTGCCGCTCGACATGGTCCGGTCGAGCTACCACTTCGGCACGGTCGGTCCGTTGAACGACGCGTTCCTCGAGGGGTTCGCCGCCTTCGGGAACCGGGTCGCGACCTTCCCCGGCATCCAGCCCGGGTCGCCGTGGGAGCCGGGCGGCCTCGGCTTCCCGAACCCCGCGCTGAACACGATCGTCGACGTCCCCGACCGGTCGGAGGTCCGTGGCGGCGCGCGTCTCGTCTTCAACCACGGCGACGTCACGTACACGCTCGCCCACTACTACACGTACCTCGACGTGCCGGGGATCCAGTTCCGGCTGCCGGGCGCCGTGCAGCTTCCCGGCGAGCCTTCGCCGAGCAACACCGCGCGCTTCGGGAACGAGATCCTCGCCGTCCAGCGCTACCCGCGCGTGCCGATCAGCGGTGCGTCGATGACCTTCCCGCTGCCGACGCTCTACACCGTCGTCCGGTCGGAGGCGGCCTACTTCCAGGGCGAGCCGATGAACCGGCAGGGAGTCGGAAACAGCGCCGATGCGCTCTGCCCGAGCCCGTTCTGTCCGGCCAACCAGAGAGTGGCGGGCGTCCAGCGCCTCCAGCAGGCCAACAACACGGAGGGGGGGCTCGACCCGTTCGTCTATCCCCGCTTCCTCGACATCACGCGCAAGAACGTCGAGTGGGGGCAGGTGCTCCAGCGGGACACGTTCAACTTCGCGCTCGGCCTCGACGTCAACCGCTTCGTCCGCTGGATCAACCCCACCCAGACGCTGTTCATCAGCACGCAGTTCTTCTACAAGCACGTCTTCAACTCGCCGGGTGACCTGGTCCTCCCGGTCGTCTTCAGGGACATCCCCGTCTCGCCGACGATCCCGGTCGTCGGCACGCAGGGTCCTCTCGGCCTCGGGTGCAAAATGCAGGACGGAAGCAGGGCGCCGTGCCTGCTGAGACCCCGGCTGTTCCACCTGGACGACGACCGCTTCCTCCACACGCTGCTGATCACGACGTCGTACTACGGGGGGCGGATCATCCCGTCGTACGGCATGTTCTACGACTGGCAGGGCGCGTTCGTGTTCCAGCCCGGGGTGACCTACACGCGCGACCCGTTCCGCTTCATCACCGATTACTCCCGGGTCGAGGCGGCCCCCACCGGCATGTTCGGAGCGGTGCGGGATCGCGACAACGTCCGCTTCCAGATCGAGTACGTCTTCTGATCCCGCGTCGCGTCCGCATTCCGGGCTGAACGGGCGGCTCTCGGCCGCGAGCGGCCGCGCGGGCGTTGACAGCGGAAACCACGCGCGGCTAAAGGCCGCGAGTGAATGCTTGCTCACTCCCCGGCCCGGCCTGAGACGAAACGGCCGGACATCGAGCGCGCGGCCCTCCAGCTCTTCGTCACGCGCGGGCTGCGGGGGACGACCATCCGCGACATCGCCGCGCGCGCCGGGGTGGCCGAGGGGACGCTCTACCGGCACTGGCGCAGCAAGCGCGAGCTGGCCCGCACGCTGTTCAGGGGCTGTGCCGCCGCGGTCGCCGACGAGCTCCGGCGGGCGGCGCGGTCCGAGGAGACGCCGCGCAACCGGCTGACGGCGGCGATCCGCGCGCTCTTTCGCTCCGCGCGCGACGACGTCCTCCTCTACGAGATGCTGATCCTGCCGCCCAGCCGGGACACCCAGGACTTCATCGACGACGCCGAGAGCCCCGCGGAGGTGCTCGCGGAGATCGTCGCCGAGGGTCAGCGCCGGCGCGAGTTCGTGGAGATCGACCCGCGCCTCGCGGCCGAGTGCATCATCGGCGCCGTCAACCGGGTCGCGATCCACCGGCGGCTCGGCACGCTGCCCCGTCGCCTGACGCAGTACGAGAACGAGATGGTGGCCGCCGTGCTCGCGAGCATCGCCAGCCGCCGCGGGAGGACGTCCTGATGTCGATGCGAACGACCGCGCTGGCGACTGCCGTCGTGCTCGGCGTCGCCGCCGGTGCCGGCGCGACGCCGGTGAAGCTCCGGGACGTCCGCCAGGGGCTCTTCGGCACGTGCTTCGCGTCCGACCGCGAGGGCTGGATGGTCGGCGAGCTCGGCCGCATCTTCCACACGACCGACGGCGCCGAGACATGGGAGCGCCAGGACGCGGGAACCCAGCGCCCGTTCTTCGCGATCGCCTGCCTCGATGCGCGGACGGCGTGGATCGCCGGCAAGGAAGGAGTCGTCTACGGGACGAAGGACGGCGGCGCGACGTGGACGCTCGCCAAGACCGGCTCGTCTCGTCACGTCTTCACTCTGCAGTTCGCCAACCCGGAGCGGGGCCACGGCGCCGGCGACTTCGGCACGATGGTCCACACCGAGGACGGCGGGCACACCTGGACGGTCCAGCAGGTGCCGCCCGAGGTCCAGCTGCCCGAGAGCGCGCTCGACACGGGGGTCGACCCCGGCGACGTGAACCTCTACGGGGCGTCCTACGGCGACGCGGACCATCTGTGGGTGGTCGGCGAGTTCGGCACCATCATGGCGAGCGACGACGGCGGCCGGACGTTCCACCAGCAGCACGGGCCCGTCGAGACCACGCTCTTCGGCGTGCACTTCGCCGACGCGCGCCGCGGTTGGGCCGTCGGCATCGACGGCGTCATCCTGCGGACCGACGACGGGGGCGCCACGTGGGTCGCTCAGCCGCCGCCCATCACGCAGCGGTCCTTCTACGACGTCTCCGTCCAGGGGGAGCACGGCTGGATCGTGGGGAACTCGGGCACCGTGCTCAAGAGCACCGACGGCGGCGCCACATGGGTCGTCGAGCCGATGCCCATTCAGCTCGCCGCCAACTGGATCCGTTCCATCGCCCTCGTGTCGGGCGGTCGTGGTCTCGCCGTCGGCGCCGAGGGTCTCGTCTTCCGGATCGACGGCTCGACCCTCCATCGGCTGGGAGCGCGCGAGGAGGGTCTATGATTCCGAAGCGCTGGATCGAAGGCTACCTCTGGTTCCTCCTCCGACACCGCCTCGCGATCACGATCGTCGTCGCGATCATGACGGTCTTCTTCGCGTACCAGACGACGCGGGTGAAGATCGTCCCGCAGTTCCTCGACTTCTACCCGGGACCGAGCAAGGTCAGCATCTTCGGGCACGAGTTCACGTGGCGGAAGGGCCATCCGTACATCGCGATCTACAACAAGTTCCGCCGCATGTTCGGGAGCGCGAACATCCTCACCGTCATCCTCGAGGTGAAGCACGGGGACATCTACAACCCGACGACGCTCCAGAAGATCGACACGATCACGAAGCGGCTGGTCGAGACGAAGGGCGTCGTCCCCTACCAGATCCTCTCGATCGCGCACCCGAGGATGAAGAGCATCACGACCTACGGCGGCGCCATCCAGATTCGCGAGGTGTACTTCCCGGGCGTCCCGCAGACCCAGGAGGACGCAGACCGCGTCAAGTTCGCCGTCTACTCGACCAAGGGCATTCGCGGCCTCTTCGTCGCGCAGGACGA
>CAZLYE010000637.1:0-6820 GCA_964562865.1 uncultured Binatia bacterium (SeqCode)
CTCGAGCCGCGCCACCTCGATCTCCGGCCGTTCATTCTGTCGCGCGACGAGCCGTACGTGACCACGGGCGGGCTCACGCGCGTCGCGCTCGTGAAGGGCTCGCTCGTGGTCAACAGCTCGCAGGGCGGCGGCAGCAAGGACACCTGGGTCGTCGACGTCTCGGACACCTGATGCTCTCGCGCCTCGCCGACAATCTCTACTGGTTCGGACGCTACCTGCAGCGGGCCGAGAACACCGCCCGGCTCGTCAACGTGAACACCATCCTCTCGATGGACCTCCCGCGCCGCGTCCAGTTCGGCTGGGAGCCGCTCGTCGACCTGGTCGGCGCGCGAGCCGCCTTCGCCGAGCGGTACGCGACCACCGACGAGGACAGCGTCGTCCGCTTCCTGTCCCTGGACGAGGGAAACACCGGCTCGATCCTCTCCTCCCTGCATCGGGCGCGCGAGTCGTTGCGGACGACGCGCGATTACATGCCGGGCGACGTGTGGGCGCGCGTGAACGACCTCTACTTCTACGTTCAGGACAAGGGGGAACGGTCGCTCGGCCGCTCGCGCCGTCAGGAGTTCCTCGATCGCATCATGGACGGCGCGCTCGGCATCCACGGCCTCCTCGTCTTCAACATGAGCCACGACGTCGGCTTCCACTTCTTCTCGATCGGCGTGAACCTGGAGCAGGCCGACATGACGACGCGCATCCTCGACGCACGCTCCACCCGTGCGATCCGTCCGCGCGGCGCCGAGGACGGAACCCCCTTCGAGGCCGTCGAGTGGATGAGCGTGCTCCGCTCGCTGACCGCGCACCAGACGTACCGCCGGCAGCTGAGGCGCGTCGCCGGCGCGCCCGTCGCGCGCTTCCTGCTCCAGAACTCAGAGTTCCCCCGCTCCGTGAGCTGCTGTCTCCTCGGGATACGCGCGACGCTCCCGCACCTGCCGTCGCACCCCGAGGTCGAGCACGAGCTCGAGCGCACGCTCGCGATGGTGCGGAGCGCCAGGGTCGAGACCCTCGTCGAGTCGGGGCTGAAGGAGCTGATGGACGAGATCCAGAAGGGACTCGACGCGCTCCACGAGGCAGTGAGCGTCGCGTTCTTCCGAGGCTGAGCGCGCGCCTACCCCGGCGGCTGCTCCCACTCGAACTTGGGCAGGCAACGGAGCGCCTCCGCGATGTGCCGTCCCCACGCCTCCCGCAGCCGGGCGAAGTACGGCGTGTCGACGTCGAAGCGCAGCTTGTGCGCGATCGCGTGCTCGTCGCGGCGGACGATCGCGAGGTCGATGGGCGGACCGACCGAGATGTTGCTCTTCATGGTCGAGTCGATCGACACGAGCACGCATCGCGCCGTGTCCTCGAGCGACACCTCCGACCGGATGATGCGGTCGAGGATCGGCTTCCCATACTTGCTCTCCCCGAGCTGCAGGTAGGGCGTCTCGGGTGAGCTCGCGATGCAGTTGCCCTCCGGGTAGACGAGGTAGAGCGCAGGAGCGTCGCCCCGGATCTGCCCGCCCAGGATGAGGGTGACGCGCAGGTCCACACCCGTGTACTGGCTCTGGGACGCGGTGTCCTTCTGGGTGCGCGTCGACACGCCACCGAGGTACTCGGCCGCGTCGTACATGCACCGCGCCGTCCGCAGCGAGAGGGGCGCGGCCGCGCTGTCGAAGTCGCGCCGCAGCTGGGCGAGGATCGCGTGCGTGGTGGCCAGGTTGCCGGCCGAGAGCGCGATGAGCACCCGCTCGCCGTGGACCTCGAACACGTGCATCTTGTTGTAGGTGCGGACGTCGTCCACGCCCGCGCTCGTGCGTGTGTCCGAGGCGAAGACGAGACCGTCGTTCACCTGAGCAGCGACGCAGTACGTCATCGGCGGCACGATTGTACTTGTCGGAGGCGCGCAATCCTAGTGTGTCGGCAAGCGCCTCGAAAACCTGCCTGTGCTGCCGAGCGTGTCCGCTGCGCTACGCCTCTTCCGCGTCACGGCGGATGGTCACCGCGACGCCCTTCTCCGCGAGCCAGCCGAACAGCGCCTCGACCGCCGCGACATCGTCCGCGTCCGCGCGCGCCGGGATGATCACGTCGAGCCGCGTCCCGGGGCCCGCCCTCCACGCCGCCTGTCCGATCGTCTCCGCCGCGTAGGGCGTGAGCCACGTCACCCCCTCGACCGTCCCACGCGTGCCGCCGGCGGGGCTCATCACCGTGCGAACGAATGAGGGCAGGTGGCGCGCCATCCTCGATGGGCCCGCGGCGGGCGAGACGCAATCGCCGTGCCGCGCGCCCGCCCCCGACCGAGCGCCGTCGCGTCGCGGGAACGTCACCTGCATTCCCGGGGATTCCGGCGCACCGGACCGAGCGCGCGATCGTCGTCGGCCTCCGGGCCGACGCTCACCCTCTGAGCACGCTGTTCATTTCCGAGGCACACGAGACGAGCGCCCGTCCCTCACCTACCGCCGCGCGCACGAGCGCCTGGCGTCGTTCCTCTGGGTCCCGGTCGTGGAGGCGGGCGCACCCGCCCTGGTCGCCGGCTGACGCAGGCGCCGGGCCCGCACCCGCGCCGTCTGGGCGCGGGCCAACTGCCGCGCCCGCCACTCGCGCAGACGCTGGCGGAGGTAGCTCGGGTCGAGGCCGAGGAGGTCGCAGACGTCCTCGAAGCGCAGCGGTGCGTCCCCGTCCTCCACCATGAGCCAGGCCTCGACCTCGCTGAACATGCGGCGACCGCGAGCACTCTGGTCGAAGAGGAGCCTCTGAAAGGATCCGATGGCCTCGCGCAGCATCGCGACCATCAGACGGCTGATGGGTTGCACGTTGCCTCGGCGGGCTGCGAAGAACTGAACGGGGAGCGGGCCCTCGCTGTCAGGGCTCTCCCAGGCGCACGTCGCCGTCGCCATCATCGAGACAATCGGTTGGGCGTCTCCCGGCTGGCGGCGGCCAGGACCGCCTTCCGCAGCCGTCCTACCGCACACCGGCTCGCGCCGTGCCAGCCGAGAGCGCAAGATGTTCTCCTACGTAGCAAGGACCCGGCCAGTCCCCGCGTCGCTACCGCGGGTGCCTCTCGGGCATCCGGGCGTGCACGATGCCCTCGTCGTCGGCAGACGGTTGCCCAACGAGACGCCAGCCGCCGCGGTCGACGTTCGCTCGGGCTCGGATCATCCCCGACTGGGTGGCCGCGACCGTCCCGGGTCCGCGCGCCCCGGCGAGATCGGATGGCTCGACCGCATCCACCGTCCGCGCCCCCCGTGGCCGGCGCGGCTCCACGTGCCGGCGCGACGGCAGAGCATCTCGAGCACGTGCTGAACGGCGTCGGGATCCGCACCCATTGCGATGGCGTGCTCGAGGAGCTCGATCGCCGATTCGAAGTGCCCGCGCTCGACCTCGCGCTCGGAGCGCTCGACGATCTGTCGTACGGCGCCGGACGGAGCCGGCGCGCTCACTCCTCGCACCCCCACGCCGCGCGAGCCACCACCACTTCCGGCTGCGCCCCGGACGTGTCCGAAGGCGCGCCGACCGCGCGGAGAGCCCGGCCGGCCCACCGCCGGACGTCGAGCACCTGCACGAGCGTCCAGCGGTGCTCCGGCCGGGTCATGCCCCGCACGGGGGCCGACGCCTCCTCCGCTCCCACCGGCGCCACGTGCCCCGCGAGGATGATCGCGAGCACGGCCGCCGATCCCCACCCCGATCGTTCCGCCATACAACTCGTCGCAAGCAAGAGCGCGACCATCGGCGGGTCGCCCGGAGACGCGGCGTGCACGCGCGCGGCGGTGCTCCGTGCCCAAACCGCGTGCGCCGCGTTGCCCGCGGACGCGGCGATTCGGACGCGGGCGCCCTCGGGACGCCGCTTGCCGACGACGGCGACCGGGGCTGACGGGTGATCCCCGCCTCAGGGGCCGACGGAGCGCTCGGGATCCGGTCGCCCGGTGGGCAACGTGGGGGGCGGCGTCTTGCCCACCCCCTGCTCCGCGTCCTGCGACCTTTCGCCGGCGCACTCGAGCCGCTCGACGTTGCAGATGCCGACGTCGTCGTATCCGGCCGCCCTCGCCTCCTCGCATTCCCGGTGGAACGTCCGGCAGTCCTCCTCGCTCGCTGCCACCGCCACAGACGGGCCGAGGATCGTCGAGAGTACGAACAGCGTCTCGATGCAGCGAGGATGGCCGGAGCGCCCCTGGGGGCGCTCCGCGTCGAGCGCTGTCAGGCAGCGTCGGCGCGCCATCCGCTGGGCTCCCGTGCGGCGATCGCCTGTTCGACCATCGCCTGCCAGGTATTCCATCCCTCTGCCGCGACGTCGATCACCTGAGCGACGGCCGCGGTCGTCGGCGCCGCGCGCCCTCCCGTGCGGCGGAGCGCGCTCGCGATGGCGCGCCCGAGGCCTCCGACGCTCTGCCCCCGCGTTGCGGAGACCTCCGCGAGGCTGAATCCCATCGCGAGAACGCGGCGCAGATCCCGGCTGCCGAGGCTGAGATACAGGGCCGCCGCCGCGTGCACGACCGTGGCGACGGCGAGCCGCATCGGGTCGGGGATGTCGGCACGAGGCGTCGCGTCGCCACCGACGCAGCGCCCCGGAGTTCGGCACCGCACCTCTTCCACGTCAGCGCCCCGGGACGCGGTGAGCGTCTCGGCCCGGCCCGGCCTCGAGCCGGGCGTGATCGCGGAGGACATCTCCTCAGTGTGACGAAGGAGCGTCGCCTCCGGATGACCTCGAGAAGGGCGTCGCGATCGCGCTCCACGTGGCCTCCGAGCGCGGACCGACGATGCGTGGCCACGCCCCATCGCGTAGCGCGACGCGATACCGGAGTCGACGACCGATCGGTCCGAGACCTTTCCGCACGTGCGCCTCGTGCACCGTTCGAGCCCAGAGGGACCGTCCGGGCGGGTCACGGTGGATCGCGGGACGAGCCACGCGAGGACGTTTCGACCCGACGTAACCGTGATAGCGTGCCCGGCACATGAAGCTCGCGGGCTCGCCCATCGCGCCAGGCCTCGGGATGGGCCAGGTGTCGCTCGTGGGAGACATCCTCGAGTGCCGGCCTCCATCCCCGCCGGCGGAGGGTCGCAACGCCGACGCGGAATCGACGCGGATCGAGAGCGCGTTCGCCGCCACGCGCCGGGATCTCCACGAAACCGTCGATCGGGTGGAGCGAGAGCTGGGCTCCGGGATCGCGGACGTGTTCCGTGCCCATCAGATGATGCTCGACGGTATTCTCTCCTCCGGCGATCTCGCGGCGGAGCTCCGAGAATCGGGCGTCGATGCGACAGGAGCGGTGCGGCGGGTCTTCCGGTCGTGGAGGCAGAAGTTCGAATCGCTCCGCGATCCGACGTTCCGACAGCGGGCGGACGACGTCGCAGATCTCGGGCGGCGGGTCCTCCGCCACCTCGAGGGCAACGATCCGTACCGGCTGACCCGCGTGTCCGAGCACGCAGTCGTCGCCGCGCGGCGCCTGCTGCCCTCTGACGTGATCACCCTCTCCGAGCACCGCGTGGCGGCGATCATCGTCGAGTCGCTGGGGCAGGCTTCGCACGCCGCGCTCCTGGCGCGGGAGAAGAGCATCCCGACGGTTGCAGTTGCCGGCATCCTGGACCGCCTTCACGAAGGCGACGAGGTGCTCGTCGACGCGTACGGAGGGGACGTGGTCATCGGTGCGGATCCCGCCGTGCGAGCCGAGTTCGAGCGTCGGGTGCGCGAATATCGAGAGCGCCTCGCCCGCTGTCACGTCACCTGCCACCAGCCCGCCCGCACGGGCGACGGAGTTCTCATCCGAGTCGAGGCCAACCTCGGCACCCGACGGGACGTCGAGCTCGTGCTCGGCAACGGCGCCGACGGCGTTGGACTGTTCCGGATCGAGCAACTCTACCTCGCGCGCGAAGGTCCGCCGACGGAGGACGAGCTGTACGAAGAGATGTCGGCCATCGCGTCACCGCTCCGCGGGAAGCCGCTGACGATCCGACTCCTCGACGTCGGGGGCGACAAACCCCTGCCCTTCCTCCGGATGCCGAGCGAGACCAACCCGTCCCTCGGACTCCGCGGCATACGGCTGCTGCTGCGGCACCCGACCTTCCTGAGAACCCAGCTGGCCGCGTTGGTCCGCCTCTCGCGCGTGCAGGACGTGCGGGTGCTCGTCCCGATGGTCACGCTCGAAGACGACATCCGCACGACGCGCGAGTTCTTCGAAAGGGCCTGCACCGCCCAAGGCATCGAGAGCCGTCCGGCATTCGGAGCCATGATCGAGACGCCGGCGGCCGCGCTCGCGATCCCGGCGATCGCGCGGTACGTCGATTTCCTCTCCATCGGGACGAACGACCTGACGCAGTACACGTTCGCGGCAGGACGCGACGATCCGGACGTCAACGAATATTTCCAGGATGGGCACGCGGCGATTCTCCGGCTGCTGGAGATCATCGTCGACGATGCGGGAGATCTGCCACTCACGCTCTGCGGCGAGCTCGCGGGCCGCGAGGATCTGCTGCCGCGGCTGCTCGCGATCGGCTTCCGGTCACTCAGCATCGCGCCTCCGCTGATCCCGACGATGAAGGATCGCATCCGGAGCCTTCGCCTGGCCGGCGTGGCAAGCAGCGATCGCAGGGGGGGAGGGACGACGACGTCATGACGATCCATCTGCTCGCGCTGCTGATCGGCATCGTGGCCGGGCTGCGCACGATGACTGCGCCGGCGGCCATGAGCTGGGCCGCCCATCTCGGTCGGCTCCATCTGGGCGGGACCGGGCTCGCCTTCCTCGGGAGTCCGTGGGCGCGCTGGCCCCTGACGCTGCTCGCGCTCGTCGAGCTGGTCGTGGATCAGCTTCCGTCCACGGCGAGTCGCACGGTGCCGCCCCAGTTCGGTGGACGC
>CAZLYE010000638.1:0-8777 GCA_964562865.1 uncultured Binatia bacterium (SeqCode)
CGTGTCGGTAGCGGTGACGGTCTGGCTCCCCGCTGTCTTCAGCGTGACCACCGCGATCCCCGCCCCGTTGGTGAGCAGTATCTTCCGCTCGACGACCGCGGGCGACAGGTTCCCCTCGATGCCCGCCGAGACGGACTGGATCCAGCGGAGCCGGGGGGCCCGTGGCACGAGGTCGGCCGGGAACGTGAAGCCGTAGAACACCTCGGCGTCGGCCGCCTCCCGCGCGAGCGTCTCCCGGTCGTCGGCTCCGACGAAGGTGACGTCCGGGAAGCGCGCCCGGAGCGTCGCCAGGACGCCGTCAGAGACGGCGATCCGGACGTCCGTCCCCAGGTGGAAGTTCAGGAGGACCTTCACCGGGCCGTCGGCGGGAGGGCGCCCTCAGTGCTCGTCGTCGCCGCCGTCCCAGTTGCCCTTGATGGGTGGGAGGATGGGCGACTTAAAGTGAGCGACCGAGCTCGGAGCGGGCTTGCGGTAGACGAACTCGGTGTCGCACCCGCTGCAGACGGCGCGAAAACCGCCGTCGCGACGCTTGAGGCGGACCGTCACGATGTCGCCATCGTCGTGCCGGTGCTGGATGGCCGGGTACTCGGCGACGTACACCGTCCGCATCGGTTGGCTAGCTAGTCCCCTGCTGCCGGACTGTCAATCATCGCGGCGCCCATGGGCATTGCGCCGGGGTGGGGGCGCTGACACGATGCCGCGGTGCCGAACCCGAACCGGCTGGCGCGCGAGACGAGCCCGTACCTCCTGCAGCACGCCCACAACCCGGTCGACTGGTACCCGTGGGGCGACGAGGCGTTCGCCCGCGCGCGGAGCGAGAACAAGCCCATCCTGCTCTCCGTCGGCTACTCCGCCTGCCACTGGTGTCACGTGATGGAGCGCGAGTCGTTCGAGAGCCCGGCGATCGCCGGGCTCATGAACGAGCACTTCGTGAGCGTGAAGGTCGACCGGGAGGAGCGCCCCGACGTCGACGACGTCTACATGAGGGCGGTGCAGATGCTCACCGGTCACGGCGGGTGGCCGATGACCGTCTTCCTCAGGCCGGACGGGAAGCCGTTCTACGGGGGCACCTACTTCCCGCCGGTCGATCGGCACGGCCTTCCGGGCTTCCCGCGGATCCTCCAGGCCGTGGCGCGCGCCTATCACGAGCGTCCCGACGACGTCGCGAGGTCGGTGGACCAGATCCTCGCGGGGCTCGCCCGGACGGAGGAGGTGCGGACGAGCGAAGGGGCCCTCGACCCGGCCCTGCCCCGCCGCGCGGCCGAGGCGCTCCTCGCCCACGTCAACCGCCACGACGGGGGGCTCGGCGGCGCCCCCAAGTTCCCCCACACCTCGGCGTTCCAGCTCTTCCTCCGCCAGCATCGGGCGACGGGGAACCCGGCGTTCCTCGAGGCCGTCCTCCTCACTTGCGACCGGATGGCGAAGGGCGGCGTGTACGACCAGATCGGCGGCGGCTTCCATCGCTACTCCGTCGACGCCCACTGGCTCGTGCCCCACTTCGAGAAGATGCTCTACGACAACGCGCAGATCCCGCGGCTCTACCTCGAGGCGTACCAGGTGACGGGCGCGCCGGCGCTCCGTGGCGTCGTCGAGGACACTCTCGACTACGTGCTCCGCGACATGCGCCACCCCGAGGGCGGCTTCTACTCCGCGACCGACGCCGACAGCGAGGGCGAGGAGGGCCGGTACTTCCTCTGGACGCCCGCGGAGGTCGCGCGCGTGGTCGACCCGGGCGACCTCGACCTCGTCTGCCGATACTGGGACGTCTCGGAGGACGGGAACTTCGAGGGGAGGAGCATCGCCCACGTGACGGTCGAGGTCGAGCAGGTGGCGAAGCTCTTCGGGCGGACCCCGGAGAACACGGTCGCCGCGATCGAGCGGGCCCGCGGCCGGCTCCTCGCCGCGCGTGCGCTCCGTGTCCCACCCCTCCGGGACGAGAAGATCCTGACGAGCTGGAACGCGCTCGTGATCGGCACGCTCGCGGAGGCGGGGCGCGTGCTGCGCGCGGGACGCTTCGTCGCCGCGGCCGTCCGGGCGGCCGACTTTGTCTGGAGCGCCATCCGGGCCGAGGGCCGGCTCCTCCACGGCTGGGCCGCCGGGCGGGCGAAGCACGGGGCCTACCTCGACGACCATGCCTTCCTCGCGAGCGCGCTGCTCGACCTCTACGAGGCGACGCTCGACCGGACCCACCTCCTGCGCGCGCGAGAGCTGGTCTCGGCGCTCGAGTCGCGGTTCCACGACGATGCCGGCGGGGCGTACTTCTTCACCGCGCACGACGAGGAGCGTCTCATCGCGCGCAGCAAGCCGGGCGCCGACGGCTCACTCCCCGCGGGGAACGCGGTCGCCGCGCGCGTCCTTCTGCGTCTGCATCACCTGACCGGCGATCCGTCGTACCGCGCGCGAGGCGAGGAGATCCTCCGCGCGTACCACGACCAGGCGGCGGAGAACCCGTTCGCCTACGCGTCCTATCTGGAGGCGCTCGAGTTCCACCTCGAGGGGCCGGCCGAGGTGGTGGTGGTCGCGTCGCGCGGCGCGCCGGACGCGGAGCGGCTGTGGTCCGAGGTGGCGGCCGCATACCTGCCGCACCGGGTGCTCGTGGGTGCGGAGCCGGGCGAGGCCGACCCGCTTGCGCCCGCGCGCGGCCGACCCCCCGTGGACGGGCGGGCGACCGCCTACGTCTGTCGCAACTTCACCTGCTCGCCGCCGGTCACCGATGCGGCCGGCCTCCGGCCGCTCCTCGAGCCCGTCCCTACGCGCCCTTGAAGACGGGGGGACGGCGCTCGCGCTGCGCGGCGAGCCCCTCGCGCGCGTCGGCGCTCGTCTGCACCTTCTGGAAGAGCTCGTCGAGGTCGTCCCGGCGACGGGACCGGCGGTCCTCCGCGGCCCGCTGCACGAACGCCTTCATGGCCCGGATGGAGAGCGGCGCGTTGTGGGCGATCAGGCGCGCCAGGTCCGCGACGGCGCGGTCGAGGTCGGCCGCGGCGACGACGCGGTTGACGAGGCCGAGAGCGAGCGCGCTCTCGGCGCCGACCGCCTCGCCCGTGTAGAGCATCTCCTTCGTCGCCGTCGCGCCGATCGTCTCGACCAGCTTCCAGGTGAGCGGGACGGGGACGGCGATGCCGATGCGCGCAAGGGGCATCGCGAAGCGGGCGGTGTCGGCGGCCACGCGGAGATCGCAGTGGAGCGCGAGCTCGCAGCCGCCGGCGACGGCGTCGCCCTGCACCGCCGCGATGGTGGGGAGCGGGCAGCGTTCGAGGAGGTCGAGCGCCTCCTCCAGGGTGTGGGTGCGGACCCGACCCGCCTCGCGCTGGGCGGCGAGCTCCCGGAGGTCGAGCCCGGCACAGAACGAGGTCCCGGCGCCGGCCACGACCATCACGCGGACGTCGGGCCGGGCGGCGGCGTCCCCCACGGCCGCATGGAACGTCTCGATCATCTCCGTCGTGAGCGCGTTCCGCTTCTCGGGACGGTTGAGCGTGATGGTGGAGACGTGGTCGACGAGGCTGGTGAGGATCAGGTCGGCCATCAGAAGCGATCCTTCAGGCCGCGGACGGCGGCGAACAGCGCGACCGGATCGCCGGCCGGCACGCCGGCGACGCGCGCGTGAACCGACGCGGCGAGCTCCGGGCTTTCCATCCGGAGGAAGGGGTTGGTCGCCTTCTCCTCGCCGATCGTGCTGGGGACGGTCGGCCGGCCCTCGCGCCGGAGCGCACGCACACGCGCGAGCTTGTCCGCGAGCGGCCGGTTGCCCGGCTCGAGCTCCGCCGCGAAGCGCAGGTTCTTCTCGGTGTACTCGTGTCCGCAGTACACCCGGGTCGCATCCGGCAGCGCGGAGAGACGGCCGAGAGAGCGCATCATCTGGGCGGCGTCGCCCTCGAAGAGACGCCCGCAGCCGCCGGCGAAGAGCGTGTCGCCCGTGAACACGGCGGCGGCGTGTGGGAAGTGATACGCGACGTGGCCGCTCGTGTGGGCCGGGATCATGGTCGCCTGCCCCCGGAGCGACCCGACCTCGACGGGATCGCCGTCGCGGAGTCTGTGCGTGATGCCCGGGATGCGGGGCGCGTCGTCGGCCGACCCGTGGACGCGGAGGCCGGGGCGGGCGGCGAGCAGGTCCAGGTTGCCGCCGACGTGGTCGAAGTGGTGATGCGTCGCGAGCACGGCGACGAGGCGCGCGCCGCGGCGGTCGACCTCGGCGAGGACGGGGGCGGCCTCGGCGCAGTCGACGACGGCGGCCTCGTGGGAGGCGGGGTCGATGATCAGATAGGCGTAGTTGTCGGACAGCTGCGGGACGGGAACAACTTCCACGCGACGTCAGTCCTCGACCGAAACGGCGGCCCGCTCGGGCTCGGTGAAGGGCGTCGGTGCGGGTACGAGCCCGCCCCGCTGCTCGAGCCGGAAGACGCGCTCGCGCAGGCCCGCGCTCTCGACGGCGCGCGCGAGCTGCTCCTTCGAGAGATCGCTCAGCCGCCCCTCGAGGCGCGCGAGCCGGTCGCGGAGCCCGGCCGATTCGCCTGCGCGGGCGATCTGGTCCTTGCTGCTCTCGACCACCCGGCCCTCGAGTCGCGTCAGGCGCTCCCGGAGGGCGCCGAGCTCGCCGAGCTTCGTGCCCACCTCGCGTCCGAGGTCGGTGAGGCGCTGCTCCGTCCGATCGAGACGCTGGCGGATGTCGTCGGCGTCGATCGTGTCGCGGGCGCTGTCGCGGCTCACCTCCGCGATGCGTCGCTCGATGGTCTGGAGGCGGAGCGTGAGCTCCTCGACCCTGGCGAGCGCCGCCGAGGCGCGCTCTCCCGCACCGCTCGCGATCGACTGCAGCGGGAGGATGAGTTCGCGCACGCCGTCCTTCGGGACGTCGGCCAGGCGGTTCTCGACCGTGCGTACGCGCTCCCGGACGCGCTCGAGGTCACGGCGGAGCGAGACGGCGAGGCGGTCGAGGAGGACGTCCAGGCGATCGGACAGCCGCTCCTCGACGGCTGCGATCAGCGACGCGACCTGGCTCTCGACGCCGCGGCCGACCTCCACGATACGTCGCTGCATGCCGGCGCTCAGGCTCTGGGCGCCGTCCACCAGTACCTTCCCTCCGCCCGCCAGGATCCCCTGGATCGCGGAGAGCCGCCCCCGCGGCTGCTCCTTCGCACGTCCCATCACGTCCTCCTTGTCGATTCCCGCGTTGTTCCCGCCCTGACCTTCACGTCGCCGTGCCGAGCACGGCGAGCACCCCAGTATATTGATGGAGACGCACTCTCCCGGCGGCGGAGGCGAACTCGGCGCCGCTGAAGAATCCCGCGACGGGCAGCGAGCCGAGCTGCCCGTGGATGTAGGCGCTGTCGAGGCCGGGGACGCCGTAGAACGCGCGCCCGCGGCCGACGCAGTTAACGTAGAGCGCGGCGGCTGCCCGTCGGTCCCGCCACGCGCCCGCCTGCGCCGCGAGCACGCGCTGCAGGTCCTCGCGCGCTCCGGCCGGATCCCGGACGCCGAAGAAGAACTGCTCGCCCTCCGCGACCGGGGTCGCGACGGCGACGGCGCCGCGCTCCGGATCGAGACCGATCAGGTGGCGCGCCACGAACTCGCCGTCTCCGACGCCGACGCCGGCGAGGACGACGCCCATTGCCCGTCGCGGGTCCGCGAGGAGCGGCGCGGGGACGACCGCGCCGAACGCCTCGTAGGCCGGCCGGCCGTCGAGCGCGAGCACCCAGTTCCCGTGCACCGCCGTCGCGCGCAGGACCGGCCCCACGCGGCGGACCGCGTGCGCGACGCCGACCGTGCCTCGGAGGTCGCCCGCGATCAGCACGCCCGCCACCGCACGCGACGACGCCGTGTCGCCGCAGAAGACCGACACCTCTCCGACGCTGCCGTCCTCGGACGCCCCGCCGCCGACCACGCGGACGCCGGGCAGGAGGCGATCGAGCCCGTCGAACAACGAGTCCGGCTCCAGGTTGTAGGTGTCCGCGAAGAGGAGCAGCAGCGAGTCCGTCGTGCCGTCCGTCGCGACCGCGTGCGCGATCGCCTGCGCCGCGCGCTCGCCTCCGCCTCGGTCGAGCGGCACGAAGAAGCGCCGGGCGGCGAAGTCGCCGGCGAGCGCGAGCACGACGACGCCGGGTCCGCCCTCCACCTCCTCCTCGCCTGCGACGACACCGGCCGCGCTGCAGCCGATCACGTCCCGCGTCCCCGCGATCTCGGCCGCCGTGCGCGTGACGCGCGTGAATCCAGGGCCGTGAGAGGTGGTTGCGAAAACGAGCAAGAGGTCAGCTCTGGCCAGATCGGCCGAGCGAAGTGCGGCGGTGGCCGCCTGGGTTGCGGCGTGCGCCGAATCCCGATCCGTCGACAGTCCGACTCCGGCCCGGAGCACGAACCCTTCTCCGGAGGGAGCGGGCTCACGCCGGCGCGACCCCCCGCCTCCCTCCGATGGATGGAGCCCCTTAGAGCAAGCGGGATCCCGAATTGCAACTACATGCGGTCCGTGTCGCCGTCCCGCGGCTCGTCGGGGGGCAGGGCGCGGAGCAGCGAGACGAGTCGGCGGACGCCGTCGCGGAGATTGTCGATCGACACGCGCTCGTTCACGCCGTGCACGGTGCGTTCGTCATCCTCGCTGAGTACGAACGGGACGAATCCGTAGCTCGCGACGCCGTGCTCCCGGAACCAGTGGCTGTCGGTGAAGCCGGTGATGACGCTCGGGATGACCGGCGCGCCGCCGAGGTCGGTCGCCGCGAGCTTGCGGACGGCGGTCATGAAGCCCGAGTCGGCGTCGGACGACGAGGCCGGAAAGGAGAGGAGCGTCTGCACCCGGACCGTGTCGTCCGCGATCACCTCGCGGAGGAGCGCCAGGAAGTCGGCGGGCCGCTCGCCGGGGAGAAGACGGCAGTCGAGCTGCGCGGTCGCCTCGTCCGGGATCACGTTGGTCTTCGGGCTCCCCTCGAGGACGGTCGGGGTGATGGTGTTCCGGATGAGGGCGTTCTGGCGGGGGTTGCGGGTGAACTCCGCGAAGAAGCTGGGATCCTGCAGGGCGTCGTCGAGGTGCGAGAGCCTCGAGCGGAGCGGCTCCTTCTCGAGCTGCGCCAGCGCCGTGAAGTATTCCTCGACGGGCCGGACGAGGCGCACGGCCGTCCGGTAGCGGCGCAGCTTGTCGAGCGCGCGCACGAGCCGTGTGACGGCGGTCTGCGGTGGCGGGGTCGAGCCGTGGCCGCCCTCGCCGTGCGCGGTGAGCTTCACCCAGCAGGGGGTCTTCTCCGCGATCGCCACCTGCACCACCTTCCGGCCGCCGCTCATCACGTGGACGTTGTCGCCCTCGGTCAGCAGGAACTCGGCGTTGCCAAGCAGCTCGGGGCGGTGCTGGACGATCCATCCGGCACCCGCTGTCCCACCGGTCTCCTCGTCGGCAGTGAGGAGCAGGATCACGTCGCGGTCGAGCGGCACGCCACTCCTCTTGAGGGCGACGAGCGTCATGAGCTCCACCGCGGCGACACCCTTCGCGTCGAGCGCACCACGGCCGTTCACCCAGCCGTGCTCCTTCACGCCTGCGAAGGGCGGGATGCGCCAGCTTCGCGGGTCGGCCGGCACGACGTCGAGGTGCGCGAGGAGGATGATGGGCCGGCTCCGTCCACTCCCCGCGAGCCGCGCGTGGAGGTTCCCGCGGCCGGGCGCCGACTCGAAGACCTCGGCGGCGATGGCGTCTCCGCGCAGCTTACGGGCGAGGGCGTTCGCGGCGGCCGTCTCCGCGCCCGGCGGGTTCGACGTGTCGATCCGGATGACGTCGCTCAGCAGGTCGGCAGTCTCCTCTCCGAGGCGGCGCCAGTCGGGATCCGTGCCGGAGGCCGGGCGGACCGGCGCGCCGACCCCGAGAACGAGCGCGAGGACGACCCACGCCGCGCGACGTGTCGGTGACGGGCCCGCATGGAGGGGGGGCTCGGTCGCCCGCGATTCACGGCCATTTCTGCGGCACCCGGCCCTGAAATCCGCGCTGTGCGCGGCTTCCCGATCCACCGAGTTGTGAACACCGCGTCCAGCGCAGATTTGGCGGCTTGCAGAACCGCCGCGCGCGCTGCGGTCATGGAGCATCGGCTCGTCCTGAATCGAGGCTGGACGCCGGGTTATCCGGCCGCTCACTGGGGACTGGGCCCACGGACAAGACGTGAGCCCCGGGGGGATATCCAGGGGAGAACATCGGCATGATTTTTCTCTGTCCACAGGTTCTCCACAGGCGGGTCTTCGCGGCTCACACGGACGGGCGATGGTCCAGCCCGACGGCGTAGAGCTCCGCCGATCCCCGGCGCGTTGCCTCGGGGCGCGTCGTCCGAACCTCCAGGAAGACCCGGCGGAGCCGTCGGAGCGTGTCCGCGTGACCCGCGCTCATGAAGAGCTTCAGGAGCAGCCGTCCCCCCGGACGGAGGATCGCCGGCAGAGCACTCAACGTCGAGTCGACCAGCTCCGAGGCGCGGGCGTCGTCCGTGTCGCGGATGCCGGTCAGCTTGGGCGCGACGTCCGAGAGCACGACGTCCGCGGGACGCTCGAGCGCTGCCCGGACCGCGTGCCACGTGGCCGGGTCGCGGACGTCGCCGGTCACGATCCGTACGTTGGGGGACGCAAACGGGTCGACGGTGGCCACGTCGACGGCGACGATCCTGCCCTCGGGTCCCACGCGCTCCAACGCAACCTGCACCCATCCTCCCGGCCAGGCGCCGACGTCGACGACGAGGTCGCCACGATGAAGAAGCCGGAATCTCGCGTCAAGCTCGGCGAGCTTCCAGGCACTCCGCGCGCGATAGCCGGCGGCGCGGGCGCGGCGG
>CAZLYE010000639.1:0-7661 GCA_964562865.1 uncultured Binatia bacterium (SeqCode)
CATCGCGAGCGCGGTTCTCCTCGAGATGACGTTCATCCCGGCCCTCCGCGCGCTCCTCCCGGCCCCGCGCCGCTTGCCGCCGGCGGCCGGCCTGACCCACCGCCTGCTGGCGACGCTCCACGCGGCCATCCTCCACGAGCGCGGTCGTCGGGTGCTCGTCGCATCCGCGCTCGTCCTCGGCGTAGCAGGGATCGGGACGCTCTTCCTCCGCACCTACGGCTCGACGCGCGAGTACATGCCGCGCGACAGCATGGCGCGCGTGCACCTGAACGAGATCGAGAAGCACTTCCCCGGAACGGTCACGATGACGATCCTCTACGAGGGGGAGCCGGGCAGCGCGCGGACCGTCGGCGTCGTGCAGCACGTCGCCGCGCTCCAGGACGAGATCGCACGCGATCCGCTCGTCCTCCGGACCGCCTCGCTCGCCGACCTGGTAAAGTCGCTCCACAAGACGTTCAACTCCGACGACCCGCACCCGTACCGCGTACCCGACGACCAGGAGCTCCTCGCCCAGCTCATGTTCCTCGGCGAGTCACCGGCGTTCGAGCGCTTCACCGACCGCGCGAGCTCGAAGGCGCTCCTCATCGCGTACCTGCGCGACGACGACTCGGCGCGCGTCGGGCCGTTGGTCCGCCATACTCAGGAATGGGTCGCGGCGCACCCGCCACCGAAGGGCGTCCAGGTCCTGATCGCCGGGGGAGTCGGCCCCACCATCCTCGCCGTCAACGAGCACACGACCCACGGGAAGCTCCTGAACATGCTCGTCGTCCTCGGCGTCATCTACGCGGTGTCGTCCGTCATGCTCCGCTCCCCGCTCGGCGGGCTCTACGTCGTGAGCCCGATCGTCGCGACGATCGCGATCCTCTTCGGCGTGCTCGGCTGGACCGGGATCCGGCTCGACATGGGGTCCGCGTCGGTGATGGCGATGGCGGCCGGGATCGGGGCTGACTACGCCATCTACTTCCTCTACCGGCTGCGCGAGGAGCGCGCGCGTCTCGCCAGCGACGAGGCCGCGTTCGGCGCGGCGCTCCAGACCTCGGGGCGCGCCGTGCTGTTCGTCGCCGCGAGCATCGGGGCTGGGTTCGGGGTCATGGCGTTCTCGAAGTACCTCGGCATGCGGCTGTTCGGAACCCTCATGCCGATCGCGATGGGCGTCTCGTGCCTCGCCGCGCTCTCGCTGATGCCGGTGCTGGTGCTGCGGACGCGGCCGCGCTTCGTGTTCGGCGACCAGCCGGCCGACGAGCCGCCGGCACGGCGGGTCGCGGTGAGCTGAAGCGTCGGGCGCGGTGCCGGGGTGGCCGCCGCGGCTCCCGCTCGTCGGCCGACGGGCACACCGTCTCGGTCGCGCTCCGCGTGCGGCCTTACTCGAAGGTCGCCGCGGCGGCCACCCCGGCACCGCTGACAACGTCGCAGCTCACTCGCCGGAGTGCGAGAGCAGGTCGGCCAGGTCCTTTGCGTTCTGGACCGCGTACTCGCGGTAGCAGTTGTTCATCAGCACGTGGACCTCGCGGGTGCGGCGGGCGAGGGCGTGGATGCGGGGGATCCACTCGCGGAGCTCGGGCTGCTGGTAGAGATAGCCGAAGCGCTCCGTGGTGCTCGCGCCCGCCCGGTCCCACGTGTCCCGTCTCCGGCCGTGGAAGCGGACGACGGACAGGCTCTCGGTCGTGGCGGCGGCGACGGGCGGGACGCTCGCGCGCGTCCCCTGCGGCTCGTCGACGCAGACGTAGGTGAGGCCGTGGCGGCGGAGGAAGTCGAGCGTGCGGTCGCGCCGGTCCTCGCTCATCCAACCCGCCTGGCGGAACTCGACGGCGATCGGCGCGCCGGGGAGCCGTCCCGGAAGGGACTCGAGCCACGCATGGCCCTCGCGGCTCGGTGTGAACCACTTGGGCATCTGGAAGAGGAGGTAGCCGAGCTTCCCGGCCGCGCGAAGCGGCTCGAGCGTGGCGCCGAAGCGTCTCCATATCTCCTCGAGCACCGGCACCGGCAGGTCCCGCGGATAGACGCTCCGTTCCCCGCGGAGCGTGCGGGGCAGGGTGGGCTGGAGGTCCTTGTCGAGACGCGCGGGCTCGATCGGATGCCCGGTGAGCGCGGCGTACGCCTTCACGCCGATCGCGAAGTCGGGCGGCGTGCGCTCCGCCCAGGCGCGGGCGCGCGCGGCCGACGGCAGCGCGTAGTACGTGGCGTCCACCTCCACCACCGGAAAGTGCCGCGCGTAGTAGCGCAGCCGCCGCTCCGCCGTGTTGGCGGCGGGGGGATAGAAGGTGCGGCTCGCGAGGAGCGTCTTCTCCGTCCACGACGCCGTGCCGACGCGGACGTTCCCGATGCGCGCCGGCATCGGCCCGCGGGCGAGCGCCGGGAGCGGGGGCGGCGCGGAGAGCGGGTCGGAGTGCTCCCTCGCGTGCGGAGGCTCGTCCACGCCCCATTTACTCCCGGGGACGGCGCGGAGATCAACGCCGCCGCGCGTGCAGGGGGCCGGTTGACAGGAAAGGAAGCCAGCGCTTTGGGGTCAGTGAGCGGGACACCTCGCATCGGCATGGGGCAGGGGCACACACCCGGCTCGTCGGACGCGGCACGGCGGTGGGGATTCGCCGCCACGCTGGTCCTGGCGCTCTGCGCGTGGGCGGTGTCGGTGGTGCAGATGGACCGGGCGCGAACCGACGTGAGGGGGCTCGCCCGCACGGCGGACCGCTCCACCTACCTCGTCGGCGAGCTCGGGCGGCAGATCAGCCGCCTCCGCGCGGAGACCATGGAGCTCCTCACCGAGACCGACGCCGCCGACACGTTCGAGGACCTGCACGCGGTCACCACCGCGCTGGACGCCGCGCTCGCCGAGCTCGAACCGCTCCTGCAGCCCGAGGAGGAGCAGATGTGGGGTCGGTTCGTTCCGCTCCTCGTCCGCTTCCGCCATCACGACGACGCCGCGATCGAAGCGGTCGGCCGGGGAGACATCCCCCGCGCCCGGTCGATCCTCGCCGACGAGGTGAACCCGCTCGAGGACCAGCTCCAGGGGTGCCTCGACGACCTCGCCCGGTTCAACGAGGAGCGGAGCGCCCGGACGGTCGCAGACGCGGACGCGACCCTTTCCCGCGTCATGCTGGTCGAGACCGTGCTCGGCGCGGGACTGCTGATCGGGCTCGCCGCCATCTGGTTGACGGCGCTCTCGACGCTCGCCCGCCAGCGACGCAAGCTCGAGGAGTACGTGGCGCGTGTCGAGAGCTCGAACCGCGACCTCGACGCGTTCGCCGGTCGCATCGCGCACGATCTCGGCAACGCCCTCGCGCCGGTCGGCTTCGGCGCGGCGGCGCTGCGTCGTCTGTCGGGGCGGCCGGAATCGGTCGCGCGGATCGCGGCGCAGCTCGATGCCACCATGCAGCGCACGCGCGGGCTCATCGCGGGTCTCCTCGCCTTCTCGCGCGCGGGGCGGGCCACCGCGTCGTGCGAGGTGGCGCACGTCGCGCCCACGCTCGAGAGCGTGCTCGAGGAGCTGGCACCACTCGCGACCCGCGTCGACGCGACGTTGGACGTCGCGCTCGCCGACGCCGTCGTCGCGTGCCCGCCGGGGCTTCTCCACCTCGTCGCGGCGAACCTGCTCGGTAACGCGCTCAAGTTCCTGGACGGACGCCCGCTCCGTCGCGCGACCGTCACGGCGCGGACGGTCGACGACCGGTGGTGCGAGCTCACGATCGCGGACACCGGGCCCGGGATCCCTCGCGAGTCGCTCCACCGGATCTTCGAGCCGTTCTACCGGGTTCCGGGCACCGCAGTCGAAGGCACGGGCATCGGCCTCGCGACCGTCCATCGGATCGTCACGGCGCACGGCGGGACGATCGCCGTCGAGTCCGAGGTCGGACGCGGCACCGCGTTCCGGGTCCGGCTGCTCCTCAGGCCGGAGCAGCTCCCGCCGGCCGAGCACGCTCCGGTCGACGTCGGGGCGTGAAGGGCCGCTCAGGATCCGAGGAAGCGCGGGTTCGCCACCGCGAGCTTCTGGCGCACCGTCTCGCGGACGTGGGCGCGCGTCTCGTCGCGGAACGGCCCGCGGTCGGCCTCGCCGCGCCGGATGCGCTCCGCGAGCGTCGCGGTCGCCTCGCGGACCGCGGCCCGGAGCGCCTCGAGGCCGGGCGGCACGGCGGACCCGCTGCCGAGGAGGGTCGCGAGCCGCCGCCACTCCTCCCCGAGGGCCGTCTCCTCGCCGGCCAGCTCGCGTCCGACGATCGCGAGCACGTTGGCCGCGACCCGGGCATGGAACTGCCGCGGGCCCTCGAGCGCCGGCACGACGTCCGCCTCGAGGAAGGTTCGCACCGCGTCGAGGAGCTCGCTTGCCGTCGGCCGGTCCTGCATCGTCAGTCCTCCGTCAGCTCCAGGAGCTCGAGCTCCATCTCGGCCACGCGGCGGCCGAGGCTCGCGAGCTCGACGCTCCGCACGGCCCCGTCGAGGAACGTCCGCGCCTGCATGATGCAGATGATCGCCCACTTGAGGTTGCCGAACACCTCCCACCACCGCACGGCGGCGGGGTCGACCGCCGTTCCGGCGGCGCGCTCGTACTCCGCGAAGAGCTGCTCCCGCGCGCAGAGACCGCCGACCGGCCGATCGTCGGCGCCGAACCGCCACGAGCGCACGCAGAGCCACCCCACGTCCTCCATCGGGTCGCCCACGTGCGCGAGCTCCCAGTCGAGCACCGCGCGGAGCCCCTCGGGGCCGAAGATCACGTTGCCGATCCGGTAATCGCCGTGCACGACGGTCGCGGCCGGAGGGATCGGCGGGTGGGGTGCGAGCCAGCGGAAGGCGAGCTCGAGCGCGGGATGCGGATCCGGCGTGATCGCCCGGTAGATCTGCTCGTAGCGCGCGATCTCCGCCGCCGCCGGCGTCGTGCCCGGCTCGGGGCGCGGCAGGAACGCGAGGCCCGGCAGGCCGGGGTCGATCGTGTGGATCCGCGCCAGCGCGGCGGCGAGCAGTGCCGGCAGCGCGGCGCGCGCCGGTGCGTACTCCGGGTCCCGCAGCAGCCGGCGTGCGAGCGTCTCGCCCGCGACGAAGTCCATCACGAAGAAGGGCGAGCCGAGCACCGCGCCGTCGTCCTCGCACCAGCGGACCCGCGGGACTGGAAGTCCGGCGGCGTGCGCCGCGCGCAGCAGCGCGAATTCGTCCCGCCGGCTCGACTGCACGCGGTGCCCGGGGGGATCGCGGCGGAGCACGAGGCGCTCGACCACACCGCCCGGCAGGACGGCGTCGAACGCCCATATCTCGCGCGAGGCGCCGCCGGCGAGGCGCCTCAGCCGCTCGACCGCGACGCGCTCGGCGCCCACCTGCCGCGCGACGTACGCGGCGAGGTGCTCGGCAAGCTCAGCCGGCGTGGCCGAGCCACTCCGGGCGATCGCACCCGACGCACGCGCGCATGAGGCCGCCACACTAGGCGTGCCGGCGCGGCGTTTTCAACCGGCTCCCGCCCCCTCGTCGCCGCGGATGCTTGGCAGGACCGCCGCGCCTGCGCTACGGTCCGCTTCCTCCGGGGCTTCCGCCCCGCTCTGCCAGGAGGACACCGTGAGCCAGCTCTCCACCGACGATCGTCTCGCCATCGCCGAGATCATGGCGGCGTACTGTCACGCGATCGACCTCGGTCGCTGGGACGACTTCCCGGCGCTCTTCACCGACGACTGCCGCCTCGACTTCGGCAGCCTGATGGGAGTGTTCGAGGGTCACGAGGGGATCCGCCGCTTCGCCGAGACGATGCAACGGATCGGAATCTTCATGCGCCACTACACGACCAACCTGATCCTGAAGGGCGACGGCGAGCGCGCGCACGGCGAGTCGTACGTCCTCGCAATCACGGGGCAGCCGGGATCGAGCAGCCAGACGACGGGGCGCTACGAGGACGAGCTGGTCAAGGTGAACGGCCGCTGGCGCATCCGCGTGCGGCGAGCGCTCCTCGATCAGCCGGCGTAGTCCGCGGTCGTCACTGGGACGTGGCAGCCGGCCGGCCCCGCCGGCGCTTGTTCTTGGAGCCCGGCGGGCGACCAGGACCGCGTCGCCCGCGGCGACGGCGGCGTCGGCGCTTTACCTTCCCCGTGCTCCCGAGGAGACCGGCGATCGCGCTGCCGATCTCCTGTCGAACGAGCTCTCGAATCGCGGTGACGAGGCTCTTCTGTCGCGGCATTGCACCCTCCCGGGTGATGAAAGGTGCCTGCTCCTACTCCAACGCCCCCATGACGGCAAGACGACGTCAGCTCGCGACGATGCGAAACGAGGTAATTTCCAGGAATTCGCATTTGTGACTACGTTCCCACACCGTCAAGACACCCTCGAATGGTCCGAGGATGCGTCCGGCAATCCGGTAGACGTACGAATGCAATGGCGCAAATGGCTCCGGTCCGTGCACTTCGGGGTGGATTTCCTCCGCTTCCGACAATCCTTCGACACGTACGCCCGACGGCAATTCGTCGAGAAGCGCCGTGCGAATCCCTCTCGCAACCTCGCGCGAATATACTTCGGCGCAGAATGAAAATTCCGTCGCCTGCACCACCCGTCGTCGCTCGAGCCGGAGTCCCACGCTCACTCCGCGCTGCGTGAGCGCATCGACGAGCGACAGCGCGAGCCCCTCGGGCGCGAGGAAGACGTGGTGCGATCCCGCGGCGAAGAACGCTCGCAGACGCCCGCCGAACGACTCGCCTTCGAGCGGCAGATCGCTGCCGAACACGCCGCCGACCGCCTCACCCCGGCCGACGACGAAGCCGAGCACGAAGGCCCGCAGCATCTTCTCCGAACCCTCGATCACGAGCTCGTACCAGGTCGACATGCACCGCTCCTCACTCGAAGAACATCCACGTCGCGAGCATGAACACGGGAATCAGCACGGGCAGCGAGTACCGTACGATGTACCCGAAGAAGGACGGCATACGCACTCCCGCTTCCTCCGCGATCGATTTGACCATGAAGTTTGGCGCATTGCCGATGTACGTATTCGCGCCCATGAACACCGATCCGGTCGCAATCGCCTGGAGGAAGGCGTGATGTTCCCCGATGAGTCGGCCGATCGCTTCCGGCTCTGCCATTCCGGGATACAATCGACCGAGCGCCGTCGACAGGAACGCGAGATATGTCGGCGCGTTGTCGAGGAACGACGAGAGAAAACCGCTCGCCCAGAAGAAATGCGCGGGCTCCCGGACCGTACGGATCACGAACGCGAGCGCACCGTGCTCGCCGGCTCGCAGCATCGCGAGCGCGGGAATGATGGTCGCGAATATTCCCGCGAAGAGAATCGCGACCTCGCGGATCGGCTCCCATGAATATTCGTTCGCCTGGCGGATCCGGCTCGACGTCGTCCACCACGACCCGGCGAGCATGAGGAGAAGGACCGCGTCGCGCAGCAGGTTCTGCACCTGCTGCCGGACGCCGAGCAGGTCGACCTCGCCGAGCCGGAGGATTCCCGACCCGACCACCGCCGCCACGACGCCGCCGAGGAACCCGAGGTTGTGCCATCCCTCGACGCGGAGCGGCTCGGGCGGTCCGGAGGGCCGCTCGCGGACGAGCACGTCCTCCCGCCGCCACTGCACGACGTCCACCGCGACGTAGCAGGCGAGCACGAGCGCGGCCACGGTCACCACCATTCGCCACATCGAGAACGTCCAGAAGAAGGGGACGCCGTGGAGGAAGCCGAGGAAGAGCGGCGG
>CAZLYE010000640.1:0-6005 GCA_964562865.1 uncultured Binatia bacterium (SeqCode)
AGCAGTGGATGTCGTGGATCCACCGCGACGACGTGACGGGGCTGGTGGTCGCGGCCCTCGCCGCGGACGGATACGCTGGCGCCGTGAACGCGACCGCGCCGGAGCCGGTCACCAACCGCGACTTCGCACGCGCGCTCGGCCAGGCGCTCGCCCGCCCGTCGTGGCTGCGCACCCCGGCGGGCGCCCTCCGCCTCGCACTCGGTGGAATGGCGGAGATGCTGCTCACCGGTCAGCGCGTGCTGCCGCGCGTCGCCGAGAGGCTGGGCTACCGCTTCCGCTACCGCGAGCTCGGCGCGGCGCTCCGGGCGAGCGTCCGGCGGTAGCGGCCCGCGTCAGCGCTTGCGCGCCAGCGTGAGCCCGTCGGAGATGGGCAGCATCACGACGTCGACGCGCTCGTCGCGCACGAGAAGGTCGTTCAGCGCGCGGAGCGCCGCCGTGTCCTCGGACGTGTCCGTCCGGTCGATCACGTGGCCGTTCCAGAGCACGTTGTCGAAGCCGATCACCCCGCCCGGCCGGAGCCGCGGCAGCAGCTCCTCGTAGTAGTCGCGGTAGCCGGTCTTGTCGGCGTCGATGAAGGCCAGGTCGATCTCGGCTGCGTGCGGGAGCGCCCGGAGCGTCTCGAGCGCGGGCGCGACGCGGAGGGTGATGCGCTCGGCCAGCCCGGCGCGCTCGAAGTAGCGGCGGGCGATGCCCGCCCACTCGTCGCTCAGATCGCAGCAGAGGAGCTGCCCGCCGGGGGTGAGGCCGCGCGCGATCGAGATCGCGCTGTAGCCCGTGAACGTTCCGACCTCGACGGCGCGCCGGGCGCCGAGGAGCCGCCCGAGGAAGGTGAGCAGCACGCCCTGCTCGGGGGCCACCTGCATCATGCTGATCGGACCGAGGGCGGCGGTCTCCGCGGCCAGGTCGCGCAGCACCGGATCCGGCGGAGGGTTGTGCGCCACCAGGTAGGCGTAGAGCTCCGGCGTCAGCTCCGTGAATTTCGCGTGCATCGGTCCGGCCATAACACCGGCGCGGCGACGAAGGAAGCACGCGACGCGGATTGACTTGTACGGCACGCCGGCCGAGACTCGCCGCCCATGCCGCGCGTCCGGGTCGGCTCGCTGGACCTCTTCTTCGAGACGGACGGCGCCGGCGAGCCGCTCCTCCTCCTCATGGGCCTCGGGGGCGAGCACCACGGCTGGGACCTCGTACGGCGCGACCTGGCGCGGCGCCACCGTCTGGTGCTCGTTGACAACCGGGACGCGGGTGCGAGCGACGAGGCGGCCGCCCCGTACGGCACGGCGGACATGGCGGCAGACGCCCTCGGCGTGATCGACCACCTCGGCATCGAGCGGTTCCACGTGGCCGGCGCCTCGATGGGCGGCGCGATCGCGCAGCATCTGACGCTCCAGGCACCGACCCGGGTCGCGACGATGACGCTCATCAGCACGTGGGGGCGGACGGACGCATTCCTGCGCGCCGTCCTCGGCAGCTGGCGTCGCATGGCGGACCGGCTCGCCCCCGAGGAGCTGCTCGCCGCGCTCTCGCCGTGGGCCTTCACCCATCGCTTCCTCGAGGAGCCGCCCGCGGAGGTGGTCGCGCTCCAGACGGCGTTCCGCGAGCGCGGCGTCCTCAGGTCGGTTCCCGCCTACCAGCGGCAGGTGGACGCCTGCCTCGCGCACGACGCGCTCGGCATCCTCCCGATCCTCCGGACGCCGACGCTCGTGCTGGTGGGCGAGGACGACATCCTGACGCCGCCGCGCTACGGGCGCACGCTCGCCGCCGCGCTCCCGCGCGCCGAGGTGATGGTGGTGCCGGCGAGCGGGCACGCCTGCTTCCTCGAGACGCCGAAGCTCGTGAGCGAGCGGCTCCTCCGCTTCGTCTCGCGTCACCCGATCGGCGCATGAGCCGTCTCGCCGGCCGCGTCGCGATCGTCACCGGTGCGGCCTCCGGGATCGGGCGCGCGGCCGCCGAACGATTCGCGGCGGAGGGGGCCGCGGTGCTGCTCGCGGACGTGGAGACGGCGGGCGGCCGGGTGGTGGCCGCGACGATCCAGGCACGGGGCGGGCGGGCCGACTTCGTCACGACCGACGTGACGCGCGAGGCCGACGTGCAGGCGATGGTCGAGGCCGCGGTCGAGCGCTTCGGGAAGCTCGACATCGTGTTCAACAACGCCGGCGTCGGGCCGGTCGTCCCGGTCGAGCAGCACGACGCAGCCGCCTGGGACCGCGTCCTCGGCGTCAACCTGCGCGGCGTCTACCTCGGATGCCGTCACGCGCTGCCGCACCTCCGGCGGAACGGTGGCGGGGCGATCGTCAACGTGGCCTCGCAGTCGGGGCTGCAGGGACAGGCGATGAACGAGGCGTACTGCGCCTCGAAGGCGGGCGTCGTCCTCTTCACGCGCTCGCTCGCCCGCGAGCTGGCCCCCGAGGGCATACGAGTCAACTGCATCTGCCCCGGTGGGACCGACACCGCGTTGCTGCGCGGCTTCGTCGCGACCGCGCCCGCCCCGGACGCAGCGCTCGCGAGTCTAGCGTCGCGCTCCCCGATGGGCCGCCTCGCACGACCGGAGGAGATCGCGGCCGCCGTGCTCTTCCTCGTGTCGGACGAGGCGTCCTACGTGACGGGCGTCGCCCTGCCGGTCGACGGCGGCGCGACGGCCTAGCTACGGGACGTCGCGCGCCGTCGCGTCGCCCGCGCCCGTCGTCACGATGAGCGTCGCGCGCCCCGTGGACGAGGCAACGGACACGTCGAAGGCGCCGTCCGCGCCGAGGGGAACGGGGGCGTCGTCGAGCGTGACGGAGAGGGCGGCGGAGCCCGGCGGCTGGCGTGCGGCCCACGCGGCGTAGGTCGAGCCCGCGAGCATGATCAGGCTCTCGTGGACGTTCCGGTCGCTCACGAAGGTGATGTCGGGGAGAACGCCGATGATGACGTAGAGCTGCTTCCCGTGCACGTTCAGGCCGAAGTCCGGGCAGAAGTGGATGTCGGCGCCCTGCAGATCGCCGAGGCAGGCGAAGAACGGGCTGAACGGAGGGTGTGCGATGCGCGTCGCGACGGCCGTCGCGTCGGTGCCGAAGCGCGGACCGAGGTCCGTGGCGGTTGCGAAGTCGGGGCCGAGGGCGCGACCGGTCACGCGGAGCGTCCCGCCGCTCGTGGTTGCGACGACGCCGGTGAAGGACGGCTTCATCGCTGCGAAGAGGCGGGCGGCGTCCGTCCCGCGCGCCGCGTGGGCGGCCAGCTCCGCGTTCCACGGAGCGATCTCCTCGCCGAGGGGAGTGCCGCCGAGCCGCGCGGTCACGTCGGCCGGTGCGGCCGACTCCGTCGCCTCCTCCGCGGCGAGCCTCGCGACGGCGGCGCTCCAGCGCAGCCCGTTCCAGGTGGCCGCCACGTCGTTCACCGCCGCGGCGAGCGCGAGCGCGTCGTCCAGGTCGAGCGCGGAGCTGCGGAGCTGCGCCGCGAGGACCGCGAGACCCGTTCCCCCGCCGCCGAGCTCGTCGAGGGTGAGGGTCCAGGCGCGCTCGGGAGCATAGCGCCCCGGGTTGCGGAGATACGCGGCCGCGGTCCCGAGCGCGACGAGGCTCGCGTGCGCCTGCGTCATCGGGTTGAGGAGATAGCCGCCGAGCCTACGCGGGAGCGCCGCCTCGCGGCCGGTGAGCGGCCCGAGGTGGAGATTGTTGGAGAGGATCGTGTCGTTCACCGGGAAGTTGTCCCACAGGACCACCCGGTGGTGTCGGACGCAGCTCGCCCGCTCGCGCGCCTGGGTCGCCGTGATCACGGCGGCGAACACGCCGGGCCCCGTCCATCCCACCGCGACGCCGCGGGCGAGCGCCGACGCGAGCTCGGTGTGGTACGGATGGCACGTCGTCCCCGCGTAGTCGCTCGGCACCATCAACGGGAGCGTGCCCCGTCCGTGCGCGCGCAGCCAGCGGCGCGTGCGGTTCACGAGGTCCGCCTGTGCGCGCGCGAGCGCCGTGGGGTTCGTCCCGCCGTACCGGGCGATGTCTCCCGGGTCGGTGAGGGCGCCGCCGTCGTCGAAGAGGAGCGCGAAGCGCCGCACCCCCGTCCCGCCGAGCTGCGCGAGCTTCGCCGTGAGGGCGTCGAAGTCCGCGGGGCAGGAGTAGCAGACGTCGAGGACGGGGCTGAGCGCGTAGACGAAGTGGACGTGCGCACGACGCGCCGTGGCGTTCGTCGTCTCGAAGTCGGCGAGCGCGCTCGGGGGATACGGCTCGCGCCAGTGGGCCCGGTGGAAGTCGTCGTTCTTCGGCGCGTAGACGAACGTGTTCAGGCCGTGCGTGCCGAGGAAGCGGATGACGTCGCGACGCGCCTCGCCGGTCCATGGGCGCCCGTAGTAACCCTCGATCACGCCGCGGAGCGATGGGCGCGCGCCTGCGGGCGCGGCGGCGAACGCGACCGCGAGCGCGACGAGCCAGGCCCCCCAGCGCCGCGTCACGCCGCGCGTATACTGCGCCGATCGCACGCGTCGCAACCACCTGGACACGCGGGCGGGCGATGGAGCAGAGTAGCCGTCCATGATGGAGGACCTCGCCTTCACGCCGGCCCACGTCCTCGCGCGCGCGGTGCGCAGCCGGGAGCTCTCGCCGGTGACGGTGGTCGATGCGACGCTCGACCGGATCGCGCGGCTCAACCCGGCGCTGAACGCGTTCGTCGCGCTCCGCGCCGACGCGGCGCGCGCCGAGGCGCGGGCGCTCGCCGACCGGCTGGGGCGCGGCGAGGACCCCGGGCCGCTCGCGGGCGTCCCGTTCGGCGTGAAGGACCTGGAGAACCTGGCCGGCCTGCCGACCACGCACGGCTCGGTCCCGTTCCGCAACCACGTCGCGAGGACGGATTCGACGCAGGTCGCACGGCTCCGTCGGGCGGGCGCGATCGCGATCGGGAAGACGAACACGCCGGAGTTCGGGTACACGGCGTTCACGAAGAACCGGATCTTCGGCGTCACGCGCAACCCGTGGAACCTCGAGCGGACGCCGGGCGGGTCGAGCGGAGGCTCGGCGGCGGCGATCGCGGGGGGCCTCGTCCCCTTGGCGACGGCCTCGGACGGCGGCGGCTCCGTCCGCATCCCGGCGTCGTACACGGGTGCATTCGGCATGAAGCCCACCTTCGGGCGCATACCGCGGGGGTCGTTCGAGTTTCGCGACTGGATCGACACGGTCTCCTACGGTCCGCTCACCCGCTGCGTCACGGACGCCGCGCTCTTCCTCGACGTGGTCGGCGGCTACGACCCCAGCGATCCCGACTCGCTGCCGAACCCGGGCTTCTCCTATGTCGAGCGGCTGGACGATCTGCCCGGCGGTCTCCGGATCGCGTACAGCGCGACGCTCGGCTACGCGCGGGTCGCCCCCGACGTCCGGCGGGAGGTCGAACGCGGCGTCGAGGTGCTCGGCCGTGCGCTCGGGCGTCCCGTCGACCGCATTCCGGATCGTCTGACCGACGTCGGCTTCGCCTGGGCCGCCCTGAATGCGTTCCAGCTCCACGCCGAGCTCGCGCCGATCCTCGAGACGCACCGCGAGGAATGGGGGCGCGGATTCGTGAGAGGCGTCGACCTGGGCGCGCGCATCACGGCGCCCGAGATCGGGCAGTACCAGCGCCAGCGCCTGCAGCTCATCGAAGAGGTCGCCACGATCTTCTCGCGCTACGATCTGCTGCTGACGCCGACGCTCCCGACCGTTGCCTTCGCGGCGGGCGGGCCGCTCCCGAGCGGCGTCGACGGCGAGCGCTTCGAGTCGCCGATCCACGCCGTCGCCTTCACTTACCCGTTCAACATGACCGGCCACCCCGCGGCCACCGTCCGTGCCGGCCTCTCCGACGACGGAATGCCCGTCGGCCTCCAGCTCGTCGCCGAGCGCGGCCGCGACGATCTGATCCTGCAGGTCGCACGAGCATGGGAGCGCGTCCGACCCTTCGACGAATGGCCACGCGGAGTGGCCGGAGCGTGAGCGGGGGCTGCGTTCGGCGGGGCCGGGGCCGCGGGGGACCCCCGCTCGCCTTCGGTTCGCGCGCGGTGCGCG
>CAZLYE010000641.1:0-4371 GCA_964562865.1 uncultured Binatia bacterium (SeqCode)
CTCGACGGCGAGCCGGCAGAAGGGGAGGCCGAGGCCCGTGTCGCCGCCCGGGTCGTCGCTCGGCGAGCGCCGGACGGTGCGGAACTTCTCGAAGATGCGGACCTGATCCTCCGGCGGGATGCCGTGCCCGTAGTCGACCACGCCGAGCGTCACCCGGTCGCCCGCGCTGCTCGCCTCGACGTGGACCCTGGCGCTGCCGCTGTGACGGAGCGCGTTCACGAGCAGGTTCACGACGACGCGCTTCAGGAGGCCGCGGTCGCCGAGCGCGGGCGGCAGCTCGGTGGGGACGGCGACCGTGAGGCGCCGGCCGGCCTGCTCCGCGACCGACGCGTACTCGCGGATCACCTCGTCCACCACCTCCGCCAGCACGATCGGCTCGCGCCCGACCGGCATCTTCCCCTCCTCGATCTTGCTGATCTCGAGGAGGTTCTGGATGAGCCGCATCATCTCGCGGCAGGTGCGCTCGATCTGGAGGAGGTAGTTCCGCTGCCCTTCGGGGAGGTCGGTGCCCTTGCGGAGCGCGAGCTGCACCATCATCGTGATCCCGTTCAGCGGGTTCTTGAGGTCGTGCACCACCATGTTGGTGAGGTCGTCCTTGAGCCGCTCGACGTCCGCGCGGACCGCGAGCGCCTCCCGGGCGACGCGTGCCGCGCGGTCGAGCTCGGTCGCCACCTCGCGCCCGACGAAGCCGCCGTAGATGTACGTGTACATCGCGAGCGACATGTCGAGGAAGATCGTCTTGATGAGCGCCTCGACCGTCGGCAGGATGCGCGCGCCATCGTTCGTGTCCGCGACGAGCGCTCGGAGTGCCAGGCGGAGGTAGAGCGAGAAGGCGCCGATGTACCACTCGGGGGGGAGCCCGATCCGCTGGTGCGCGTCGCCCACGCGGAGCCGGCTCTCGAAGTAGTCCGGATCCAGCCGTCCGTCGGCGAGCGCGAGGAAGTAGTCGCGCTGCAAACCCTGGAGCTTCGCGATGCGGCCCGGCTCCGCCTCGAGGAGGGCCGCGAGCTCGGGGAACCGCACGAGGTGCGCGTAGAAATCGGCGACGATCCGGTCGACGGTCCGTTCGGCGAGGGGCCGGTACGCGCGGAGCCGTTCGGCGTCCTCCGGCCCGAGATCGAAGAAGCTCAGCTGCTCGGCACGCCGCGGCTCGGTGAGGCCGATCGTGTCGCCCAGGCGATCGCTCGGGCGATCAGAGGTCGATCCCGAGCTCATTCAGCTTGCGGTACAGCGACGAGAGCGACAGCCCGAGCAGCTCGGCGGCCTTCCGCTTGTCGTGGCCGGAGCGTCTCAGCACGCTCTCGATGTGGATCCGCTCGTAGGCGCGGAGCGCCTCGCGCAGCTCGTCGCCGACGGCGGGCAGCGGGTCGTTGCTGTCGCGGAGCGCGCGCGGCAGGTCGGCGACGGTCACCCACTCGCCGTTGCCGAGGATCATGGCGTGCTCGATGACGTTGTCGAGCTCGCGCACGTTGCCCCTCCACGGCTGTGACATGAGGAGCTTCAGCGTGGCGTTGTCGATGCCGCGGTAGGCGCGCTTCATCTCGCGGTTGTGCCGGCGGACGAGGTACTCGACCAGGCTCGGGATGTCCTCGCGCCGGTCGCGCAGCGGCGGCAGCTCGATGTGGACCACGTTCAGGCGGTAGTAGAGGTCCTCGCGGAACTTGCCCTCGTCGACCATCTTCTTGAGGTCGCGGTTGCTCGCCGCGACGATGCGGACGTCGACCGTGATCGTCTGGGTGCTCCCGACCGGCAGCACCTCCTTCGTCTCGATGGCGCGGAGGAGCTTCGACTGGAGCCCGAACGGCAGGTCGCCGATCTCGTCGAGGAAGATCGTGCCCCCGCGCGCGCGGCTGAAGAGGCCCTCCTGCGAGGCGACGGCGCCGGTGAACGCGCCGCGGACGTGGCCGAAGAGCTGGCTCTCGAGCAGATTCTCCGGGATCGCGGCGCAGTTGACCGGCAGGAAGATGCGCTGCGCGACCTCGCTGAAATGATGGATCGCGCGCGCGACGACCTCCTTGCCCGTGCCGCTCTCGCCGGTGATGAGCACCGTGCTGTGGGTCGGCGCCACCTTCTTGATGAGCTCGAACACCTCGCGCATCGCGCGGCTCTGCCCGATGAGACCCTCGAAGTCGTACTGCGCCTCGACCTCGCGGCGGAGCATCTGGGTCTGCCAGATGAGCTGGCGGTACTCGATCAGGCGCGCGACCTTGGCGAGGAGGTCGTCGAAGCCGACGGGCTTGAGGATGTAGTCGGTGGCCCCGGTGCGGAGCGCCTCGATGGCCGTGTCGACGCTGCCGTGGGCCGTCATCACGAGGACGAGGGTCTGGGGCGAGATCTCGCGCGCCCGCTTGAGGACGGCCAGGCCGTCGACCCCCGGCATGCGGAGGTCCGTGATGATGACGCCGAAGTCGCGCGCCTCGAGCGCCGCGAGGGCGGCGCGGCCGTCGGCGGCCGTCTGGACGTCGTAGCCGGCGTCGCGCAGCACCTCCGCGAGGCTCTCGCGGACTCCGGGCTCGTCGTCGGCGACGAGGATCGCCTCGGCCATCGACGCCGGATGCTAGTCGAAGCGTGTGGGGATGGGCAAATCGGGCGCCGACGCGAGATCCGCGCACGCGCGGGCGGCGGGCCGGTCAGCTCCGGCGCGCCGCCCTCCGCCGTCCCCGCCTCCCACGACCCGAGCGCCCCTTCGCCCGCGCGCCGTCCGGCCGGACCGTGAGCACCGGGACCGGCGCGTGACGGACGACCTTCTCGGCGACGCTGCCGATCAGGAGGTGGGCGAGGCCGGTGCGTCCGGCGGTCGCCATCACGATCGTGTCGACGTGGCGCGCGGCATCCGTGATCCGGTGAAAGGGATCCCCGATCACGACTCGGCAGTCCGCGCGGACGCGGGGGCGGTCGTCGAGGACCCGGGCGACGAGGGCCTCCAGCCGGCGGCGCTCCCCCGCCACCAGATCGCGCTCGGGAATCATCGCCATGCCCTCCTCGGGAAGGCCCGTGACCGGGTGGTAGGGCGCGATGACGTGGAGCACGACGAGCCTCCCGCGGTGCTCGCGGGCCAGCTCGCCGGCGAGCACGAGCGCACGCGAGGCGTGCTCCGAGAAATCGTACGGGACGAGGATCCGGCGGAAGAGACTCATGCCCCGATGCCCGATGCAAGGCGGCGGCCACCGCTCCGGGGGTCCCGGGCGGTGCCGGGTTTGCGGTGCTGCGAACGCAGGGCCGCCCGCTTCCGGAGGATGGGAGACATCTACCGCCTGCGCCGCGCCTTCGCGCCCGGCGCGTCGAGCTCGGGGTACCTCCGGAAGATGCCCTGCTGGTTGAATGGGATCCGCCGCTCCGAACCGAGGTACGCGGCGATCCGCGGCCGCTCCGCCACCCGGTCGCGGAGCGCGATCAGGCGCGGGAGCTTCGGCTCGAGCCGCGCCATGGCGTGCGGGAACGCGTACCGGAGCCCCTCGATCACCTGGAAGGCCGAGAGGTCGACGTAGCCGAGGTCGCATCCGACCAGCCAGCGTCCTTCGCTCTGCCGGTTCCGGTCGAGCACGGTCTCGAGCCAGCGAAGGTACTTCGGGAGGCGTGCCTCGACGAAATCCCGCGCCCGCCGCTTCGCCTCCTTCTTCTGGTCCTCGTAGTACAGGCTCCCGGCGATCGGGTGGTGTGTGTCGTGGACCTCGTCGACCAGGTCGCCGATCGTCAGCTGGATCTGGTTCGCCTCGGCGCGGAGGGCCTCGCCGTCGGGGGCGAGCCCGAGCCGCGGCGCGAGGAAGGCGAGGATGTTCGCCGTCTGCGACACGACGGCGCCGTTCGCCCTGACGAACGGCGCGGCGAACGGCAGCGCCCCCGGCTCCTTCCCCTCGAGCACCCGCATGAGGGCGGCCATGCCGCCCTTCGCGCGCGGGAGCCGCGCGACGTCGACGTACTCCGCGCCGGCCTCCTCGAGCAGCAGCCGCACGAACTCGCCGCGGCCCTGGATGGTCGGCCAGTAGTACAGCTCGACGGGAGCGTCGGGCTTCGCCATCACCCCTCCGCCGCGCCCATGCCACGAACGCGGGACGATGGCCACACCGCCCCCGGTGGCGCGGGGGCGCGGGGGCGTCTCACCCCGCCGCGTCGCGCACCAGGTCCGCGAGCGACAGGACGCCGACCAGGTACCCGTCGCCGTCCACCACCGCGACGGCATCGGTCCCGGTGCGCCGGAGGAGCCGCAGCGCGAGGCCGAGCGAGTCCGAGGCGCGGCACGTGCACCGGGGCGCCGACATCGCGGCGGCGACCGGGATCGCGGCGGTGTCGCTCCGCGGATAGGTGGCGGCGAACGCATCGCGGTAGCCGAGGAGCCCGACGACGCGCGGACCCCGATCGTCCTCCTCGACG
>CAZLYE010000642.1:0-3156 GCA_964562865.1 uncultured Binatia bacterium (SeqCode)
GGCGTGGGGTGGGGCTCGGCGCGTTCGCCGAGTACGTGCTCGTGCCGGAGACGGGCGCGATCAAGATCCCCGCCGACATCCCGCTCGGCGTGGCGTGCGTGATCGGCTGCGCCGTGCAGACCGGCGTCGGTGCGGTGCTGAACACGGCCCGGGTCGAGCCGGGCGCCACGGTGCTCGTCATGGGCCTCGGGGGCGTCGGTCTGTCGATCGTGCAGGGCGCCCGGCTGGCGGGCGCCGGACGGATCATCGCGGCGGATCCGGTCCCGGCACGGCGCGCGGCGGCAGAGCGCTTCGGCGCGACGGACCTGATCGACCCGAACGCCGCGGACGTCGCGCAGGCGGCGTTCGCGCTGACGGGCATCGGGGTCGACTACGCCTTCGACGCCGTGGGCCGGGCGAGTCTCGTCCAGGCCGGTCTCGCCGCCACGCGCACCGGCGGGACCACGGTCGCGGTCGGCGCCGCACCGATCGACGACGCGATCTCGATCGCCCCGGCCGCGCTCTTCACCCTCACCGAGAAGAAGCTCGTCGGCTGCGCGCTCGGGAGCTGCAACTCGGCGCGCGACGTCCCCCGCCTCCTCTTGCTGTGGCGGGCCGGCCGGCTGGATCTCGAGGGCCTCGCGACCGCGCGCCGTCCGCTCGCCGAGATCAACGAGGCGATGGACGACCTCCGGCAGAGCCGCGGCATCCGGACGATCCTGTCGCTCGGGTGAGCACGGAGCGTTGCGAGCCTCCGCCCGGCTGGGTCGCGACTTCCTCGACCCGCAGTGCGATGCTGCCCGCGCTTCGGTGACTGTCCGGCTCCACGCGCGTGACTTCTGTGATACAAGGGGTGTCAGTGCTGGCGGGGATCCGTCGCCGTGAGCGAGATGATCGAGACGACAACCGAGCAGTCGCAGCCGCTACCGTGGGACGCGGTGGACGAGACCTCTGCCGAGTCGTTCCCGGCGAGCGATCCGCCCTCGTGGACGCCGACCGTGACGGTCGTGGCGGTGCCATCGGACGTCCCGGCGCTCGCCATCGGCGGGACTCGGCGGACGTCGTAGTCTACCCGTTGCCGTCGAGGAACGCGCCGCTCGCCGAGCCGGTGAACTGCGCGTCGTAGACGCTCCACCAGAACTCGCACTCGGGACGGCGGAAGCCCGTGAGCACGCTCGGCTGGACGTCGAGGTTGATGCGCCGGTCGGTCGCGGCCCGGTAGCGCGGCCACACGAGCGCACCGCTGCCGTTCGGATTGCCCCGCCGGGCAAATCGCGTCCAGTATCCGCGCATGGTCCCGCCCACCGTCGCGTCGTCCGGCGTCGGCGGGGGGATCGAGCCGAACACGTACACGATCTCCGAGCCGTGGAACGCCCGCAGGTTCACGAGCTGCAGGATCGGGATCGGGATGATGCGCGCGAAGTTGTAGAGGTACGTGTGCGCCCCGCCCGCGGCCGCGCGTCGCGCGGTGTCGTACGTCGGGCAGACGAGGATCTCGTCGCCGAACGCGCGCGCGAGCGCATCCTGCGGGGTGGCGAAGTTCGACGCCGGGTAGACCGCGGCGACCTGATCCGCGATCGCTCCGTACCGAACCTGGAGTGCCGCGAGGTACTCCGCCTCGGTCGTGACGGGTGTCACGCCGAGGAAGAAGAGCGTTCCCTCGTCGGCATTCGAGCCGAGGAGGTACGGCACCTTCGCGTAGTTGCCCGCATCGAAGAGCGCGCGGGGCTGATCCGGGAGGAATCCGCCGTCGACCACGGGGTTGAACCCGAAGGTGGCCACGACGGGGCCGCCGCTCTGCGGCAGGTGGACGATGAGCGTGCTCACCGGCAACTGGCGGAGACACCCGAGGTCGTCGCCCGTCCCGCTGCAGCCGACGCCCGCCGCGAAGGCCTCCGCGGTCGCAGCGCCTTCGGCCGCCGTCGGCGTGCGGGTCGTGCAGCCGCCGCTCTCGCTGATCGCCCGGTGGAAGAGGCCACGGCTGCCGGGCGAGGCGATGTGGAGACAGACGTCCTCGGAGCCCGCGGACTCGCCGAAGATGGTCACCTTTCTCGGGTTGCCGCCGAACGCGGCGATGTTCGCTCGCACCCACTCGAGCGCGGCACGCTGATCGAGGAGGCCCTGGTTTCCCGCGTGGGGGTCCGCCGGATCCTCCGCCGCGAGCGCCGGGTGCGCGAAGAATCCGAGCACGTTCAGCCGGTAGTTGATGGTGACGACGACCACGTCGCGCTCCCCGGAGAGCACGTGGGCGTCGTAGAAGAGTCCCGGGACGCCCGGGAACGGCACCGGGTCGCCGGCGGAGCCCTGCTGGTTGGCGCCGCCGTGGAACCACACCATGACCGGCCGCGGCTTCCGCGGGGCGGGATCCGGGGTCCACACGTTCAGGTACAGGCAGTCCTCGTTGTAGCTCGCCGGCCCCTGGAGCGAGGAGAGCTGCGCGCAGCTGCCGGAGAACGCGGTGGCCTGGAGGACGCCCTGCCACGGGACGACGGGCGCCGGCGGGCGCCAGCGGAGCGGTCCGACCGGCGGCGCCGCGTAGGGGATGCCGCGGAACTGGCGCGTGGCGCCGTTCACCTCGCCCTGCACGTCGCCGTCGGCGAGATGGATGAGCGTGCCCTGCTGAATCCGGTGCGCCGCCGTTGCGGCGGATGCCGTGAGGATCACCGTGGCGATCGTCGCGATCGCCGCCATTCGATGCGTCGGAGCCGTCTTCACGATGCGCCTCCTCGTCGGTGTCAGTACCATGGTCGACGCTCGCCTGTCCCGTGGGAAAGGTTTCCGGATCGGGATCGGACGATGACGCAGCACGGCGTCCGGGCGGGCCACCAGGAGCGGCTGAACCGTCGTTACTCGCCGCCGCCGAAGTGCCCGTGTCGACCGCGCCGCCGCTCGCCCGACTCGTCCTCCGGCGCGGAGACGCGGTCCTCGACGCACCAGACGTGGAAGCTCTGGTCGCAACGGCGGGAGCCGCCGTCCCAGAGCGGACTCCCGAAGCGGTCCGTGAGGAAGGCGGCGGTGCCGAAGGCGTCGTGGCTGCCCGTCGACCAGGCCGAGCAGTTGGTGAACGCCGAGCCCGGCGCGCCGGCAGCGTCGGTGTACTGCGACCCGCCTCCGGTGCGCACCCAGCCCGTCGGGCCCGGCGCGTCGTACACCGCCGCGGCGCTCGGCGGTCCCGCG
>CAZLYE010000643.1:0-3342 GCA_964562865.1 uncultured Binatia bacterium (SeqCode)
GTCGCGCCCGTCACCGTCCCAGTCCCCCACGACCGGCAGGTCGCCGGGTCCGCCGAAGGCGAGCCGGCGCGCCGCGAAGGGCGGCTCCGTCCGGTCCGTCAGCGTGAAGATGCCGTCGCGAAACGTGCCGACCGTGTCGACCCCGTCGCCGTCCCAGTCGCCGGCGAGCGGCGTGTCGTTCATGTCGCCGAAGACGACCGTCCGGTCCTCCACCCCGCTCGCGAACGCATCGGCGAGGTAGAAGGTGCCCGCGGCGAAGACGCCGATGCCGTCCACGCGGCCACGCGTCCACCGCCCCGCGAGGGGCGTCCCGAGCGGCCCGAACGACGCGACCCACTTCGCGGGCCCGGCCGACGGGCCGAGGAACCCGTAGAAGACCATCCCACCCTGCCCGCCGCGCGCGATGCCCACCTCGTCGCGGCCGTCGCCGTTCCAGTCGCCGGCGATCGGCAGCGGAAGATTCGTGTGCACGACCTCGAGGGTGGGCCGCAGCGCGGCCTCCTCGGCTCGGATCGCGCCCACGTCGCGCACGGCGAGCGCGAGGGCCCATCCGGCGGCCATGGCCCACGCGAGCACGAGGATCCGGGACGGTCGCGTCGCGCCGCGCGCCGCCCAGCGAAGCGTCGCCGCCGCGGCGACGAGGAGCAGAGCGACCCCGGCCACGTACTGCCGCACGACCGGCGGCCCGAGCGCATTCAGCGCGAACAGGCCGGCGAGCGCGATGACGGGTGTCCAGCACTCCGGCCGCCGGCGCCCCGACGCGATCAGGAGGGCGAGCCCCGGCACGGCGAGTGCGGCGAAGGCCGGCGCCACGCGCGCCACCCGGCCGGCGTTCTCGACGACGTACCCGGCCCAGCGCACGACGAAGCGGAGGGGCGCCGCCCGGATGAGCGCCCCGAGCGAGTCGACGCGCTCGGGGCCGGCGAAGAACGCGAGCGTGTCGCGGTCGTAGGCGTTGAAGAACGGATCCCCACGGTGGAGCCTCGCGTTCAGCACGAGCCAGGGCGCCGCCGTGACCGCGAACGCGGCCACGAAGGGAACGATCAGGCGGGGCCGCGCGAGCGCCAGACTCACGACCGCCACGACGGGCAGGAAGGCGGCGTTCCAGCGTGCCGAGAGCGCGAGACCCGAGACCACCCCGGCCAGCGCGGCATCGCGCCTGCCGGTCGTCGGGGCCCGGACGAGGAGCCAGACCGCCGCGAGCTCGAGGCAGGCGAAGAAGGCATCGGTTCCGACCAGGAAACCGTGGACGAGAAAGGGCGACGTCACCGCCGCTCCCGCGGCCGCGGCGATGCCCCACGCCGGGCCGAGGATCGCCTCGCCGATCAGGTAGACGAGGAAGATCGCCGCGGCGCCCGACGCCGCCGAGACGGCCTTGGCGACCGCGAACGTCGACGGGGAGGGCGCGACGGCCCGGAGTCCCGCGAGCACGAGCGGATAGAGCGGCCCGCGGAACTGATCGAGGGGCGGCAGCAGATCGGCGACGCGCTTCGCGTTCTGGGCATAGTAATAGTAGAAGTCCGCCTCCACCTGGTTGCCCGCGACGGGGGAGTTGATGAGGAGGACGCGGTGCTCGCTGCCGAGCACCGCGACGGCGGCGAGGAACGCGAGCGCGATCCCGACGGCCGCGCGGCGATATCGGCGTGGAGACGCGGTCGCGCTCTCCGGGTGGCACTGTGTGCCGGTTCCGCTCGTGTGGGTGATGGCTCCCGGTCTCCGCCGTCCGCTCGGGTCGTGCTTCCCCGGCAGCGCTATACCCGCCCCCCGCCCTTCCGTCACGCTGCGCCGTCCGGCCGCGTCGCATCCCAGAAACGGGTGAGACACGCGGCCAAAATCGGGGAGCCGACGAATGCAGATTGACGCCGCATCGGTCGTGTCGCATCGTTCGCGGACCTCGCGGCCAGACGTGCACGGCGATCTGCGGGGAAACGGAGGAGCGGGACGGCATGCCGACGGGTGGCGACGCGGGATTCGACGCTTCGGCTCTGGTCCCGTCCTTCGGTGACGACGTCGGCGGCGGGATCGGTCACGTCGTCCAGCTCTACGAGAACGACACCTTCCTCGTCGACGCGCTCGGTCGCTTCGTCGGTGCCGGCCTCGGCGCGGGCGACACGACCATCGTCATCGCGACGGCGCCACATCGCAACGGGGTCGAGAGCCAGCTCCGCGCCCGCGGCGTCGACGTCGGTCTCGCGCTCGCACAGCGGCGCTACGTCGCGCTCGACGCCGCGGAGACGCTCAAGGCGTTCATGGTCGACGGGTGGCCCGACGAGAGACGCTTCGTCGACGTCATCAGCGCCGCGATGCCGACCGCGGCGAACGGACTGCGGCCGCGCGTGCGTGCGTTCGGCGAGATGGTGCGGCTCCTCTGGGCCGAGGGTCGGCGTTCGGCCGCCATCCGGCTCGAGGGGCTGTGGAACGACCTCGGCCGCCGGTTCCCGTTCGAGCTGATCTGCGCGTACCCGATGTCGGTCTTCACGAGCGACGACGACACGGGACCCTTCGCGCGAATGTGCGAAGCGCACTCACGCCTCATCCCCGCCGAGAGCTATTCGGCGCGTTCGACCGTGCAGGACCGTCTCCGCGCCATCGGCGAGCTCCAGCTGAAGGCCAGGACTCTCGAGGCCGAGAGCGCCGCCCGGAAGGCGGCCGAGACCTCGCTCCGCCGATACCAGGACGAGATGGCGGACTTCTTCGAGAACGCGCCCGTCCCGCTCCACCTGGTCGGACCCGACGGGACGATCCTGCAGGCGAACCGCGCGGAACTCGACCTCCTCGGGTACACGGCGGACGAGTACGTCGGGCGCAACGTCGGGGACTTCCACGCGGACACGGAGACCATCGCGGACATCCTCGGGCGCCTGCAGCGCGGCGAGACGCTGCACGACTACGAGGTGCGCCTCCGGTGCAAGGACGGCTCCGTCCGGGAGGTGCTCATCGACTCGAACGTACTCTGGGAGGACGGACGCTTCGTCAACACGCGTTGCACGATGCGCGACGTGACGGAGCGGAACCGGGCGGAGGTCGAGCGCGAACGGCTCCTCCGGGCTGCCGAGCACGCCCGGGCGGAGGCCGAGGCGGCCAGCCGGAGCAAGGACGAGTTCCTGTCCGTCCTCTCGCACGAGCTGAGAACGCCGCTGGCGTCCATGCTCGGGTGGGTGGCGGTGCTGAAGACCGGCATCTCGGGCGAGCGCGCCGCGCGGGCGCTCGAGACGATCGAGCGCAGCGGCCGTGCCCAGGCGAAGCTGATCGAGGACCTGGTCGACGTCTCGCGCATCGTGACCGGGCGCATGCGCCTCGACCTCCGGCTCGTCGACCTGCCCGCGGTGATCCGCGCCGCGA
>CAZLYE010000644.1:0-4522 GCA_964562865.1 uncultured Binatia bacterium (SeqCode)
GAGCTTCATGTCCTGCACGACGTGGAAGATCTCCCGCGAGGCCACGTCGCGCGGGACCAGGTTCTTGAAGCGCGGGTACTTCTCCTCGAGGAAGTACCAGGGCTTGCCGTCCCTGAGCGTCCAGACGCGGCCGCCCTCGCCGCGGATCGACTCGGAGACGAGGCGGAGCTTGTCGGGTCCGGGGATCGCGGTCGGGTGCACCTGGATGAACTCGCCGTTCGCGTACCACGCGCCCTGCTCGTAGGCGGCGCCCGCGGCGCTGCCGGTGTTCACCTGCGAGTTGGTGCTCTTCCCGAACACGATCCCGGGGCCGCCGGTCGCGAGCATGACCGCGGCGGCCGGGAACGCCTGCACCTCCATCCGCCGGAGGTCGAGCGCCGTGATGCCGCGGCACCGTCCCGATTCGTCGACGACGGCGGAGCAGAACTCCCACGTCTCGAATTTCCGGACCAGGCCGGCCGCCTCATGCCGCCGTACCTGCTCGTCGAGCGCGTAGAGGAGCTGCTGGCCCGTCGTCGCGCCGGCGAACGCGGTCCGGTGGAAGAGCGTCCCGCCGAAGCGGCGGAAGTCGAGCAGGCCCTCGGGCGTGCGGTTGAAGGTCACGCCCATGCGATCGAGGAGGAAGATGATCGCCGGGGCGGCCTCGCACATCGCCTTCACCGGCGGCTGGTCGGCGAGGAAGTCGCCGCCGTAGATCGTGTCGTCGAAATGGCGTGCGGGCGAATCGCCCTCGCCCTTCCAGTTGACGGCCGCGTTGATGCCGCCCTGCGCGCAGACGGAGTGCGACCGCTTGACGGGCACGACCGAGAAGAGGTCGACCGGGACGCCCGCCTCGGCGACCTTGATGGTCGTCATGAGCCCGGCGAGCCCACCGCCGACGACGACGATCCGCGGCCGGCCGTCGCTCATGCGCGGAACGCCATCATGATCGCGAGCGCCGTCCCGTACATGAGCGCGAAGAGCGCGAACGACGCCCGACGCGCCGCGCGCTGCGCGCCCTCCCCCACCGTGATCCCCCACGTGATGCAGAAAGTCCAGATCCCGTTCGTGAAGTGGAAGACGCAGGCAAGGACGCCGATCAGGAAGCACGCGAACCCGATCGGGCTGGTCATGAGCCCGTGCATGTACGCGTAGGTGATCTCCGTCCGGAAGAAGTAGTACTGCATGCGCGTCGACCAGACGTGCCAGCCGATGAAGAAGAAGGCGATCACGCCGGAGATGCGCTGGAGCGTGTAGAGATACGCGCCGAGGAATTCCGTGCGGAGCGGGTTGTCGAGCTCGGCCTGCCCGACGCGCACGAAGCCGTACGCGCCGTGGAAGAGGAGCGGCGTCCAGATGAAGGCCACCTCGAGCCCGAGCAGCACCGCCCGCGGGATCGTCGCGATGCCGCGCACCAGGCTCTCGAAGCTCTCGCCGCCGGCCAGGACGAAGGAGTTCTCGAAGAGGATGTGGAGGACGAGGTAGGCGCCGATCGGGAAGACGCCCGTCAGCGAGTGGAGCCGGCGGAGCACGAACTGGCGTCGCGAGCGGCCCTCCGTCCCGGTCATCGAATCCTCCTTCACCCGATAGCCGACGGAGCCCGCATGCGGAAATGAAATGGACTCGCCGCGTCCATCACCCTTCCTTATCGGCTCGACCGGTGCCGTCGCGGCGTTCTTTCACGCGGGCGGGCAGCGAGCAAGTGAGCGGATCGTCGGGCTGGGGCCGACCTGATGGCCGGCCATGGTCGCCGCCCAGGCATCGCCGTTCGCGTGCCGCGCGTGGTATCGTCCGCGGCATGAGCGGCGCGCGGCGTCGGGCGACGTACGAGGATCTGGCGAAGGTACCCGAGCCGCTGGTTGCCGAGCTGATCGACGGCGACCTCGTGACCTCACCGCGCCCCGCGTTCCGGCATGCGCTCGTCACATCGGCGCTCGGCATGGCGCTCGGGCCGGTCCACGGTCCTCCGGGCAGGACGCAGCCGGGCGGGTGGTGGATCCTCGACGAACCCGAGCTGCATCTCGGCGAGGACGTGCTCGTGCCGGATCTGGCCGGGTGGCGGCTCGAGCGGATGCCCCTGGTCGCGGACGTGACGGCATGTCGTGAGCCGCCCGACTGGGTGTGCGAGGTGATCTCGCCGACCACGGGCTACCTCGACCGGACGCGCAAGATGCCCGTCTACGCGCGGGCGGCGGTGCCCCACCTCTGGCTCATCGATCCGGGCGCGCGCACGCTCGAGGCGTACCGACTCGACGGCAGCCGGTGGGTCGTCGTTGCGACCCACGGAGGCTCGGCCACGGTCCGCGTCGAGCCCTTCGCGGACCTCGACGTCGACCTCCGCCGGCTGTGGGGCGAGGCGTAGGCGGCGCTCAGGCCGGCTTCGCGGACGCGAGCACGCGCCCCATGGCCTCCACGAGCTCCTTCACGTGCGCCGCCGACGTGTCGAGCGCCTTCCGCTCGCCGTCCGTCAGCTTGATCTCGACGACCCGCTCGACGCCGCCCGCCCCGATCTGCACGGGCACGCCGACGTAGAGCCCGCGCACGCCGTACTCACCCTCGAGGTACGCGGCGCACGGGAGGAACGTCTTCCGGTCGTTCAGGTACGCGTCCGCCATCTGGATCGCCGCCGATGCCGGCGAGTAGAAGGCCGAGCCTGTCTTCAGGAGCGCGACGATCTCGCCGCCCGCCTGCCGCGTCCGCTGCTCGATCGCCTCGAGCCGCTCCGCCGAGACAAGCGACGCGACCGGGATGCCACCGACCGTCGTGTGGCTCCGGATCGGGACCATGTCGTCGCCGTGCCCACCGAGGACCATGGCCTGCACGTTGGTGACCGACACCTTCAGCTCGGCCGCGAGGAACGACCGGTACCGCGACGAGTCGAGCACGCCGGCCATGCCCACCACCTGGTGCTTCGGGAAGCCCGTCCGCTGCTTCATCAGGGTGACCATCGCGTCGAGCGGGTTCGTGAGCACGATGACGAACGCCTTCGGGGCATGCTGCTTCACGTTGTCGGCGACCGTCCCGACGATCTTCGCGTTGATCCCGAGGAGATCGTCCCGGCTCATGCCGGGCTTGCGCGGGACGCCGGCGGTGACGATGCAGACGTCCGCGCCGCGGATGTCGGCGTAGTCGTTGGTCCCGACGAGGCTGACGTCGAACCCCTCGATGGGCCCGCCCTCGAGCAGATCGAGGGCCTTCCCCTGCGGCATACCCTCGATGACGTCGAAGAGGACGACGTCGCCGAGGCCCTTGAGCGCGCAGAGGTGGGCGAGCGTGCCGCCGATCATCCCCGCGCCGATGAGTGCGATCTTCTTCCGTGGCATGGGGCTCCTCAAACAGAAAAGGCGGGCGCGACGCAAGCCCTCAAAGCTCGAGCCACCAGCGTGCGAGGCGGAGCTCGACGGCGTCGAACGGCTCGACGCGGACGACGTCGTGCCCGCCGTGGGTGCTGGCGACGATCCAGCGGTCGTCCTCGAGACGGTACACCTCGAGCGTGCGCGCGAGCGGGTCGACGAACCAGAGATGCCCGACGCGCTCCCGCGCGTAGATCCGCATCTTCCGCCCGCGGTCGATCGCGCCCGTGGTCGGCGAGATCGTCTCGCACACCCAGTCGGGCGCCAGCGTGAACGCCGCGACGTTCCGGAGAACGGGCAGGCGCTCCCGCCGCCATCCGGCCATGTCTGGCACGAGGACGTCCTTCCCGAAGTGAAGCTCCGGCTCGAACAGCAACCACCATCCGCCCGGACCGTCGGGATCGCCGGGCGGGCGGTTGAACGGGGGACCGAGATCGCCCATCAGGATCGACGTGGCGTGCGCGTGCGGCGAGGCGGGCCGCGGCGTGGCGATGAGCTCGCCGTCGATCAGCTCGGCGACCATCGTGTCCGGGACCGCACACAGGTCCTCGTACGTCGCCGGATACTTCCGGATGGCCATTCAGCGACGCTACCACGGGGTCCGACGGCGTCGCCATGCCTGGAACTACATGTGGGCGATGATCGCCTTCCCGAACTCCGAGCACCGGACGAGCTTCGCGCCCTCCATCAGGCGGTGGAAGTCGTACGTGACGGTCTTCGCCGCGATCGCGCCCTCCATGCCCCGGACGATCGCGTCGGCCGCCTCGTTCCAGCCGAGGTGGCGGAACATCATCTCGCCGGAGAGGATGACGGAGCCCGGGTTCACCTTGTCGAGGTTCGCGTACTTGGGCGCCGTCCCATGCGTCGCCTCGAAGATGGCGTGCCCGGTCGCGTAGTTGATGTTGCCGCCGGGCGCGATCCCGATCCCGCCCACCTGCGCGGCGAGCGCGTCGGAGAGATAGTCCCCGTTCAGGTTCGGGGTGGCGATGACGTCGAAGTCGCGCGGGCGCGTGAGCGTCTGCTGGAGCGTGATGTCGGCGATCGAATCGCGGATGAGAAGCTTCTTCTTCCACTTCCCGTCGCCGTGCGTGGGCGCGAGGGCGAGAGCCGCCTCGACGTCCTTCCGCACCTTCGCCTGCTGGTCGGGCGTCATGAGGTCGTAGCCGGGGTCGATCTCGCGCGCGTTGTCC
>CAZLYE010000645.1:0-5124 GCA_964562865.1 uncultured Binatia bacterium (SeqCode)
GAGGACGGCCGCCGGTGGGGGCAGCAACGCCTGGGCGGTCGGGCCGGGTCGGTCCGCGACCGGGGCGGCGCTCCTCGCCGGCGATCCGCATCTCCCGCACGGCGCGCCGACGCCCTGGTACCTCGTCCACCTGACCGCGCCGGACCTCGACGTGGCGGGCGCCGCGTACGTCGGCGGACCGCTCGTGCAGGTCGGCCGGAACCGGTTCGGCGCGTGGAGCGTCACGAACCTCACCGTGGACGACGTCGACCTCGTGCTCGAGCGCCTCGACGCCGACGGTGCCCGCCATGCGACGGCGACCGGCTGGGAGCCCGTCGACGCGTGCGCCATGGAGGTGGCGGTCCGCTTCGAGGCACCGTACCGCTTCACGCGGCGCACGACCCGGAACGGACCTCTGCTCGATCCCGTCGCGACGGCGGCCGGGCACACGCCCGGGGCGCCGGTCGCACTCCGGTGGAAGGCGCTCGTCGCCCCGGGACACTCCGTCGCCGGCTGCCTCGCGCTCGACCGGAGCCGCGGCCTCGAGGACGTGGTCCGCGCGGCCCCGGCCTTCGACGGCGCGCCGTTCGCGTGGAACTGCGTGTATGCCGACGTGGCGGGCCACGTGGCCCACTTCGCGCTCGGCGCCGCGCCGTGGCGCGTCGACCCGCCCGAGGGCGCGGTCTGGTCGGCGAACGAGACGAGCGGCGCCGCGGATCGGGCGGCGGGCGGCGACGGGCAGCCCTTCGGCGAGCACGCCTACCGCGCGCGCCGCATCCGGTCCGTGCTGACGGCGGGCACGGGGCACACGGTCGCGGCCTTCGCGGCCCTCCAGGTGGACGACCTCGATCTCTCGGCGTGCGCGAACCTCGTTCCCCTGCGGGAGGCGCTCGCGGGCTGGGAGCCCGACGAGCCGCTGGCGGCGCGCGCGCGGGACCTCCTCGTCGCGTGGGACGGGCGGACGGGCGCCGAGAGCGCGGCGGCGGCCGTCTACCACGTCGTCTTCTTCGCCGAGTGGGTCCCGCTCCTCGTCCTCGAGGAGGCGTGTCCCGGTCTCGCGCGCCACTGGCGCCTTGCCACGTGGCTCGGGGAGGCGGTGCTGCGCGCTCCGCGCTCGCCGTGGTTTCCCGACGGCACGGCGAAGGCGCGCGCGCTCCGGGGCTGCGTGGCGCGCGCCGCCGTCCGTCTCCGGACGCTCTCGGGCGACGACGCGGACCGCGGGCGCTGGGGCGATCTCCATCGCGCGCGCTTCGCGCACCCGCTCGCCTTCGCGCCGCCGCTCGCTGGGGGCGCGTGCGCGCCCGTCCCGGTCGGTGGGAGCCCGTTCTCGGTCCATCAGGAGCGGCTCGGGTCCGCGGTCCCGCCCTTCGGCGCCGTGGTGGGCGCCGGCATGCGGCTGGTGGTGGACGTCGGCGACCCGGATCACCTGTGGGTGACGCTCTCGACGGGACAGTCGGGGGATCCCGGGAGCCCGCACTTCGCCGACCACCTGCCGCGCTGGCGAGCCGGGGAGCTGGCTCGCGTGTCGCTCGATCCCGCCGCGGCGGACCGTGAGTCCGAGTACCTCCTCGTCCCGCGTGAGCGCGGCGGATGATCGCGAACCTGCTCTGGGTCGTCGCGGCGCTCGTCCTCCCGACCGTGTGGTTCGTCGCGCACCTGGGACGGCTGGTGCACGACCCGGTGTGGACGGCGGTCCTCTCGGGCGCAGGGATCTTCGGGGCGGCGTTCCTCCTCTCCTGGGCCACCGAGGTCGCGCAGCTCGACATCCCGCGCGCCCTCGCCATCTCGATCCTGGCGCTGATCGCGGTCTTCCCCGAGTACGCGGTCGACGTCTACTTCGCCTGGCGCGCCGGTCGCGATCCCACCTACACGGCCTACGCGACCGCCAACATGACCGGCTCGAACCGCCTGCTGATCGGGGTGGGCTGGGCCGTGCCCGTGCTCGCGTACGCCCTCCGCTTCCGCAAGCGGAAGATCGTCCTGCCGCGCGAGCAGGCGGTCGAGGTCAACTACCTCGCCCTCGCGACGCTCTACTCGTTCGTCATCCCGCTCAAGGGGACGCTCGCGATCTACGACACGGCGATCCTGCTGCTCATGTTCGCCGCGTACACCCGCGCCGCCGCGCGGACGCACCACGAGGAGCCCGAGCTCGAGGGCCCGGCGGAGATGATCGCGCGGGCCGGCGTCGCCGGCCGGCGGACGATCGTGGTCGCGATCTTCGCCTTCGCCGGCCTGGCGATCTTCACGGCGGCGGAGCCGTTCGCGGAGAGCCTGATCGCGACGGGGAAGAGGTCCGGGGTCGACGAGTTCCTGCTCGTCCAGTGGCTCGCGCCGCTCGCGTCCGAGTCGCCGGAGTTCATCGTCGCCCTGCTGTTCGCGCTGAAGGGCGCCGCGGCGGCGGGCATGGGGACGATGATCTCGTCCAAGGTGAACCAGTGGACGCTCCTCGTCGCCGCGCTCCCGGCGGCGTTCGCGCTCTCGGGAGGACACCTCGGCCCGATGGTGCTCGACGCCCGGCAGCGCGAGGAGATCTTCCTCACGTCGGCGCAGTCGCTCTTCGCGCTGGTCGTGATCGCCAACTTCGAGCTGACGCTCGGCGAGGCATTCGTCCTCTTCGCGCTGTTCGTACCGCAGTTCTTCATCACGCACGTCGCCGCGCGGTTCGCCGAGGCCGGCATCTACCTCGTCCTGAGCGTCGTCTGGGTGGCGTTCAGCCCGAGCGCCCGCGCGGGCGTCCGCAAGCTCCTGCCGCGCCCCCGCCGCCGTCGCTGAGCGGCGGGAAGACGTCGAACGTGGAAGCGGCGCGGGGGGACACAGCGCCGCGCCCGACGCTCGCCGCTAGGTCAGCGCGCCGCCGGCACGAAGGGCGGCGAGCTCCGCGTCGGAGTAGCCGCAGACGTCGCGAAGAACCGCATCGGTGTCGGCGCCGACGCACGGAGCCGGCGCGCGGACGCGGTCGTAGCTCGCCGACATGCGCCACGGGATGCCGGCGTGCTTCCGCACGCCCACCTCCGGATGGGGCAGCTCGGCGAAGAAGCGGCGCGCGTTCAGATGCGGGTCCTCGGCGAGGTCGCGATTGGTGGCCGCCGTGAACCCCGCGACGCCCGCCGCTTGGAGCGCGGCGGTGCCGTCCTCCGGCGACCGCGTGCTCGTCCAGGCCGTCACGATCGCCTCGACGTCGTCCTCGTGTCGCTTCCGGCCGGCGAGCGTCGCGTAGCGCGGGTCGGCGGCGAGCTCCGGGCAGCCGATCACCCCGGCGAGGCGCACCCACGCGGCGTCGTCCTCGACGGCGACCGCGATCCAGCGGTCCTCCCCCGCGGCGCGGAACACGCCGTGGGGCGCCATGTGGGGGACGCGGTTCCCGTCCCGCGCCGGCTCCACGCCGTTCATGGTCCACGCGGTGATCGCCTCCGGAAGGACCGCCATCGACGTCTCCCACTGCGAGAGGTCGATGTACTGCCCCTCACCCGTCCGCGCTCGATGGAGGAGGGCGGCGAGCACCGCGACGGCGCCGTGCAGCCCGCCCGTCGGGTCGCCGTACGAGATGCCGACGTGCATCGGCGGGAAGTCGCGGTAGCCGGTGAGCGACGACATGCCGGAGAGCGGTACCTGCGCGGGGCCGTAGGAGACCTTCTCGCAGTCCGGGCCGCTCGCGCCGTAGCCCGAGAGCGCGATCATGATGACGTCGGGCCGGAGGGTGCGGAGCACCTCGTAGCCGAGGCCGAGGCGGTCCATCACGCCGGCGGCGAAGTTCTCGACCACGAGGTCGCTCACCCGGCAGAGGCGCTTCGCCACCTCGATCGCCTCGGGGCGCTTGAGATCGAGCGTGATGCTGCGCTTCCCCTGGTTGTACTGGTTGAAGTACCCGCTCCGGTTCGGCCCCGGCTCGAACTCCGCCCACGGCGGGAGGAGGCGCGTCACACAGAGACGCGTCGCGGTCTCGACGCGGATCACCTCGGCGCCGAGATGCGCGAGCTGCAGCGTGCAGAAGGGGCCGGCCCAGACCCACGTGAAGTCGGCGACGCGGACGCCGGCGAGCGGCGCACGGCGCGCCATCAGACGACCCCCGCGAGGCGTGCGGCGTCGAGGCCGACCTCGGCGAGGACCTCCGCCGTGTGCTGGCCGAGGCACGGGGCGGGGGCGCGGAGCGTCCACGGCGTCGCGCTCAGGCGGTAGGGCGCCCCGGGGACCGTCACCGGACCGGCGGCGGGGTGCTCGAGGGTCGCGAAGAATCCGCGCGCCTTCAAGTGCGGCGACGCGAGCAGGCTCCCCATCGTCGACACCGGCGCGAAGGGGACGCGGCGCTCCTGGGCCGCCTCGTAGAGCGCGTCGACGGACTGCTCGCGGCACCACTCCTCGAGGAAGATGCGGAGCGCGTCGAAGTTCGCCCCGCGTGCGATCCGGTTCGCGAAGATGTCCATCTGTGCCCATTCGGGGTTGCCCATGATCTCGACGAACCGCTGCCACTGGTGCTCCTCGACGCAGCAGATGAAGATCCAGCCGTCGCGGCACTCCATGAAGCAGAGCGGCTGGATCGGCTTCGCGCCGAGCCGCGACGCGACGAGCCCGCAGTACGGCCAGAACTCGAAGGTGAGCTCGAGGATCGCCGCGAGGCACTCCTGGGTCGAGACCTCGACGTGCTCGCCGCGGCCGGTCGCGACCCGGGCGAAGAGCGCGCCGAGCGAGCCGATCGCGGCGTTCAGGCCCGCCTGGAACCCGGCCTGGTCGCCGAACGCCTTCAGGGGGGGCAGGTCGGGACGGCTCGGCTCGCCGTTCAGCGCGGCGATGCCGCCCGCGCTCCAGGCGACCACGTCGGGCGCACGCCACCCGGCGTGCGGACCCGTCAGCCCGAAGGGCGCGATCGAGGTCATCACCAGCCGGGGGTTGCCGGCGGCCAGCCGCTCCCAGTCGAGGCCGCGCACCGCCATCTCGGTCGGGTGGACGTCGTGGACGAGCAGGTCGGCACGCTCGACGAGCCGACCGAGCGCCTCCTGCCCGCGCGCTGCGGTCAGGTCGAGGGTCATGCCGCGCTTGTTCGCGTTCAGGTAGAGGAAGAGCCCGCTCTTCTCGGGGTGCGGGACGCCGCCGGGAAACGGGCCGCGCGTCCGCGTCACGTCGCCGCGCCCGGGCGGCTCGATCTTCACG
>CAZLYE010000646.1:0-6682 GCA_964562865.1 uncultured Binatia bacterium (SeqCode)
GCTCCCCGCCTCGAGGAAGTAGGCGTAGAGGATCGGCGGCCCGGTCACGTAGATCTTGGTGTTGGCGTCGGACTCCTGTTTCACGATGTCCTGAATCTTCGCCCACATCGTCGGGAGGTCGAAGTACTCCTCCCAGAAGCCGGCGACGATGAGCGTCGCCTTGTCGTCCTCGGAGACGAAGGGCCCCTTGACGCCCTCGGTCGTGTAGACCTTGAGCTTCAGGAAATCGAGGTCCTCCTTGTTCTCGGGCACGCGCGGGTACATGAGCGGCACGACCTTGATGCCCGAGCCCGCGGTGAGCGTCGTCTTGATCTTCGGATGGGTGATCGAGAGGACCTGCTCGCCGTTCACGCCCGGGATGTCGTGCAGCAGCGCGAGCGTGATCCGGTCGACCTTCTGCACGGTGGCCGGGTCGTCGAAGATCGTCCCGTTCTGCACCTCGACGACGAGGAGCAGCGTGTTCGCCGTGCCGAACATGTTCCGGTACTGCGTGTAGAGTTTGATGTAGGGGTGATTCGGCGGGTACAGGTCGAAGAAGTTCGTGAAGATGTGCATCCGGAACCACATGAAGCAGGCGAGGACGACGGTGAGCGCCGCGACGACGGCCGACACGAGGAGGCGGTGGCGGAGGAGAAAGTAGAGGTACGCCTCGATCGTCTTGCGGGACAGCATGCGCGCTCCGCGTCCTCAGGGCCTCGCGGGCAGGACCACCTGGTCGCGGTCGATCGCCGCCGAGAACCCGGCGGCTCCCACGGTGAAGCCGTGCGTCCCCGGGACGAGGCTCACGGCCCGCATCCACACGAGCCGCTGCGCGGCGGGAAGCTCGCGGACGGTCCACGTCTCCCCGCCGTCCGAGGTGGTGAAGACGTTGCCCGTGTCGCCCACGACGACACCCCATCGGCCCGCGATGTCGACGTCGTAGAGCCCGGGGTTCTTGAGCGTATCGAGGAACCCGAGCTCCTCGATCGACTCCGTCCCCGTTGCGCCGTGCTGCACCACCCAGGTCCGCCCTCCGTCGTTCGTGTGGAGGATGAGCCCGTCGATGCCGACCGCCCATCCCTTGTCGGGCGTCGCGAACCGCACCCCGAAGAGGGTCTTGTCCGTACCGACGTCGCGCTTCTCCCACGTCTCGCCGCCGTCGCTCGTGGCGAGGATCGTGCCGAACTCCCCCGCGATGAAGCCGTGCTGCGGGTCCGGGAAGGAGACGGCGTACAGGATCACGTCGTCGGTCAACGTGCTCGCGACGCGGTCGCCGGAGTCCTCCACCTTGACGGTGATCGTGCCGAGCGAGCGATTCTGCCAGGTGGCGCCCCCGTCGTGCGTGACCTCGATCGCGCCCCAGTCGCCCACCGCCCAGACGGTGTGCGCGTCGACGACCTTCAGGTTGAAGAGGTGCTTCTCCGCGGGCACCGCGCTCTGCTGCGGCTTCCACGTCCGGCCGCCGTCGGCGGTGTGGAGGACGGTCGACGACTTCCCGACCGCCCACCCGTCCTTGGGGTGCCCGTCGCGCTGTGGGGCGAAGTCGACGGCGAAGAGCGGCACCTTCGTCCCGCTCTCGCTCGCGTCCCAGGTCTGCCCGGCGTCGGTGGTGTGGTAGATCGAGCCGAAGTTGCCGACCGCCCACGCCTCGGACGCGCTGAGCGCCTTCACGCCGTAGAGATTGTCCTTGACGACGACGGCACCGGTTGCCGGCGCGGTGGAGATCAGGACGAGCGCAAGCAGGAGTGGAGCCCTGCGCAGGCCGACATGGCGGTCCTCACGCAATTCGGCGGGTAAACATCATGCCGGAGCCTTTGCCGTCAATAGACTCGTGCAACGCGCGCGCTCGAGCGCACGTCGCGCATGCGCTTGACCGGCGCGCTGCCGCTCACCCATAACCGCCGCGTGAGGGCCGCCTGACCGCGACGGGACCGGAGCGCCGTCCCACGCTCGGCGACCGCTGGCGGCGGGACGGCCTGTGGCGCGGCGAGACGATCTGGCAGGCGTTCGCCGCCACGACGCAGCGCGCGGGAGACCGGACGGCCGTCGTGGACGGTTCGACGCGCATCGACTTCCGGGCGCTCGCGGCCGCCGCGGAGCGCCTCGCCGGCGGACTCGCGGCCCGAGGGACCCGATCGGGGGACGTCATCTCCTTTCAGCTCCCCAACTGGAGTGAGACTCTCGTCGTGATGCTCGCCGCGGCGCGGCTCGGCGCCGTCGCGAACCCGATCCTCCCGATCTACCGGCGGCGCGAGCTCGGGTTCATCCTGCGGCAGGCCGGGAGCCGCGTCCTCTTCATCCCCGGCCGCCTCCGGGACACCGACCACCGGGAGCTCGTGCGCGAGCTCGGGTCCGAGCTCCCGGCCCTCCGCGACGTCGTGGTCGTCCGCGACCAGCCGGCGGCGGGCATGCTCGCCTGGGCGGAGGTGGCCGCGGCGCCCCCCGGTCCCGTCGCGACGGATGCGTCGGCCGTCGCGCTCCTCATCTACACCTCCGGGACGACCGCCGACGCGAAGGGCGTCCTCCACTCGCACGACACGCTCCTCGCCGAGGCGCGGAGCCTCGGCCCCGTGCACGGCATCACGGCGGCCGACCGCGTGCTGATGCCGTCGCCGCTCACCCACATCTCGGGCATCGTACATGCGCTCCTCGTGCCCGCGGTCTTCGGCACGACCGCGGTCCTGATGGAGCGCTGGGAGGGCGGGGACGCCCTCGCACGGATCGCCGCGGAGCGGGTGACGTACATGGTGGGCGCGCCGACCTTCCTCCGCGATCTCGCGAGCCACCCCGAGCTCGCCCGCTTCGACACGACGAGCCTCCGCCTGTTCTCGTGCGGCGGGGCGGACGTCGACCCGACCCTCGTCCGCGACGCGGCGGCGCGGCTCGGCTGCGTCGCGAAGCGCGTCTACGGCTCGACCGAGTTCCCCACCGTCACGACGACCGGCCCGGACGACCCTCCCGAGCGCCGGATCGACAGCGAGGGTCGCGCCATCGGCCCGAACGAGGTCCGCGTCGTCGACGAGGAGAGCGCCCCGGTGGCGCCGGGCCGAGAGGGCGAGATCCTGGCGCGCGGCCCGGAGTGCTTCCTCGGCTACCGGGATGCGTCCCTCGACGCGGAGGCGTTCACCGCGGACGGGTGGTTCCGGACCGGCGATCTCGGCACGCTGGACGGCGCCGGCTACCTCCGCATCACGGGACGGCGGAAGGACATCATCATCCGGAAGGGCGAGAACATCAGCGCGCGGGAGCTGGAGGACCTGATCGCCGCGCATCCCGCGGTGGCGGAGGTCGCGGTCGTCGGCGTGCCCGACCCGGCGGCGGGCGAGATCGCATGCGCGGTGGTCCGGTTGAGCGCGGGCGCGCGCGCGCCCGCGCTCGCGGAGCTGACGGAGCGGCTCACGGCGCAGGGGCTCTCGCGCCGGAAGCTGCCCGAGCGGCTCGAGGTGGTCGCCGACTTCCCGCGCACCGCGAGCGGGAAGATCGTGAAGCGCGCACTCAGGGACCGGCTGGGAGGGCACTGATGGACTACCGGGGCAAGGTCGCGATCGTCACCGGCGCGTCCTCGGGCATCGGACGGGTGACCGCCCGCGCGTTCGCGTCACGCGGCGCGACGGTCGTTGCCGTCGCCCGCCGCGAGGCACTCCTGCGCGACCTCGTGGCGGAGTGCCGCCCGCAGTCGCCGGCGTCGGACTACCTGGCCGGCGACCTCGGCGAGCGGCCCTTCGCGGAGCGCGTCGTCGACGAGACCGTCCGGCGCCACGGGCGCGTCGACGTCCTCGTCAACAACGCCGCGATCTCGAAGCACAAGCATATCTACCACATGACCGCGGACGAGGCGGAGCTCGTGATGCGCGTCAACTTCCTCTCGTGCGTCTGGACGACGCTCGCCGCCGTCCCGTACATGCTCCGTCAGGGCGGCGGCGCGATCGTCAACGTCTCGTCCTTCGCCGCGAAGGTCTCGCCGCCGCGCGAGACGATGTACGCGGCGTCGAAGGCCGCCATGAACGCCTTCAGCGAGGGCCTCTGGAACGACCTCGCCGGCTCGGGCATCCACGTCGCGGTCGTCAACCCCGGCCCGATCGACACCGAGATCTGGCTGAAGGAGGACGAGCCGGTCGCGTACCACGGCAGGAAGTATCCGCCGGAGGTCGTGAGCGACGCGATCCTGGAGGCGATCGAGCACCGCCGCTACGAGCTGACGGTCCCGCGGCGGAACCCGATGCTCGTGACCGCGCGTCTCCTCCGGCTCCTCTTCCCAGGCCTTCTCCGCTTCGGCATGGCGAAGTCCGACCCGGTCCCGGCGGACGTGGTCGAGCGCGCGCGGGAGCGGGCGCGGAGAGGGAAGCGGATGGGGGACGTCGCGGAGTAGCCGGCCGTCGCTACGCCGACGCCACCGTCACCGGGATCCCGTTCAGCACCGCATCGCCCGACAGCGGGTCGAGCGCCAGCTCGTCCGCCAGGAGGTTCGAGTTGACGCCCGCGTGGGCCGCGGCGACGCGCGTCGCGGTCCCCGGCCGGTCGTGGCCCCAGCCGTGGGGGATGCTGACCACACCGGGCATGATCGCGTCCGTCAGCTCGACCGGCACCTCGACCGCGCCCACCCGCGACGCGACCCGCGCGAGCGCGCCGTCGACGAGGCCGAGGCGTGCGGCGTCGGTGGGATGCATCTGCGCCGTACAGCGCGGCCTTCCCTTCACCAGCACGGGCAGGTTGTGCATCCACGAGTTGTTCGAGCGGAGGTCGCGGCGGCCGATCAGCACCATCGCGGGCGCGGGACGATCGAGGTCGGCGCGGAGCCGGGCGACGTCCGCGACGAGCGGCTCGGGTGCGAGCTCGATCCTGCCCGACGGCGTGCGGAGCACCTCGGGGATGCGGGGTGCGAGCGGGCCCAGGTCGACGCCGTGCGGGTTCGCCTCGAGGACGGCGAGCGTCAGGCCGTCGGGTCGGGCGCCGAAGCCGTCGCCCCAGGGCCCGATCCGCAGCATGAGATCGAGGAGACGCTCGGGGCCGCGGCGCGGCGCCAGCGCGGCGAGGATCTCGGCGGGATCGCGGCCGTGGATCGGCGACGCCGGCGAACCCACCTCGTGCTCGACGCGCTGGAGCATCACGAGGTCGTCGAGCGCGGCCGGATCGGCCGCGGCGCCCTGCCCCGCCACGATCCCCGCGAGGCGGAGGAGCGTCTCCCACTCCGGCGGGTGTCCGGCGGGCGCCGCGAACACGGGCGGCGAGTAGGTCGCGACGTTCCGGATCGCGAGCTGGCGGAGCACGACGTCGTAGTGCGACTGCTCGAGCGCGGAGAGGCCGGGAAGGATCACGTCGGCGTGACGGGTCGTCTCGTTCAGGTAGATGTCGAGGCTCAGCATGAACTCGAGCCCGCCGAGCGCGCGCTCCAGCCGGGCGCCGTTCGGCGTGCTGAGCACCGGGTTCCCGGCCACCGTGACGAGGGCGCGGATCCGGCCGTCGCCGGGCGTGTCGATCTCCTCGGCGAGGCACGCGGCCGGGAGCTCGCCGAAGACCTCGGGCGCCTGCCGCACGCGGCTCGCGCGACGCCCGAGCCGGACGCCCTTTCCCCGTCCGGGGACCCCGCGGGTGTGCGGGCTCCCGGTGGCCGGCCGCGTGAACATCGCCCCGCCGGGCTCGTCCAAGTGACCGGTCAGGACGTTCACCACGTCGACGAGCCAGCTGGCGAGCGTCCCGAAGTCCTGCGTGCAGGTGCCGATGCGCGCGTAGACGGCCGCGCGCTCCGACTCCGCGAGCTTCCGGGCGAGGCGCCGGATCACCGGCGCCGGAATGCCGGTCCGCGCGGCCGCGGCCTCGGGCGTGAACGGCCTCGCGAGCGCCTCGACCGCCTCCACGCCGGCGACGTGCGGCGCGAGCCCGCCGAGCCGCACGAGCCCGTCGGCGAAGAGCGTGTGGACGATCGCGAAGAGGAGGTGCGCGTCCGTTCCGGGACGGATGAAGTGGTGCTCGCTCGCCTCGGCGGCGGTGCGCGTGCGACGCGGGTCCACCACCACGACCTTCCCGCCGCGCTCGCGGATCGCGCGGAGGCGCGCCGGGACGTCGGGCACCGTCATCAGGCTCCCGTTCGACACGAGCGGGTTGGCGCCGAGGACGAGGAGGTACTGCGCGCGATCGAGGTCCGGCACGGGGATGCTGAGCATCGTCCCGAACATGAGGCCCGCCGCGACGTGCTTCGGCATCTGGTCGACGGTGCTCGCCGAGAAGAAGTTCCGCGTCCCGAGCGCACGGAGGAGGACCGGGCCGTACATCGAGAGCGCCATGTTGTGCGCGGTCGGATTGCCGACGTAGACGCCGACCGCGTCGCGTCCGTGCGCCTGGAGGATCGGGACGAGCCGGCGCTCCACCTCGGCGAACGCCTCCTCCCACGTCGCGGGGGCGAGGACGCCGCCCTGCCGGACGAGCGGGGTCCGGAGCCGGTCCGGATCGGCGTCGAGCTCCTTCAGCGCGTAGCCCTTGGGACAGATGAAGCCGCGGCTGAACGGGTCGGCCTCGTCGCCGCGGATGCCGACCACCTCGCGCCCGCGCGTGCGGATCTCGAGCCCGCAGGTCGCCTCGCAGAGGGGACAGACGCGCCAGCTCACCCGGTCGGCCATGCGGGAGAGGGTCATAGCACGTCCGCGCTCCCGGACACCCGCACCCGGTCCCACCGCCGGAGCTCGACCTCCCCGGCCGGGGCGCCCCG
>CAZLYE010000647.1:0-2731 GCA_964562865.1 uncultured Binatia bacterium (SeqCode)
GCCATGCCGGAGGTTGCGGACTCCTTCATCCCGCAGGAGGCCGGGTATCCGACGCTGGACGTCAGCGTCGACCGTCTGAAGGCGGGTCGTCTGGGTCTCAGTCAGCGCGACGCCGTCACCAACATCATCACCGCGCTCACGTCGAACCAGATGATCGCGCCGTCCATCTGGATCGATCCCAAGACCGGCAACGACTACTTCCTCACCGTCCAGTACCCCGAGAGGGACATCAAGTCGCGGGAGACCCTGCTGAACATCCCCGTTCGCGGCGACGGCCAGGGCGACGCTCACGAGGACGCGCTGCTACTCCGCAACGTGGCAACGGTGTCGCCGACGACGCAGCCGGCCGAGGCGGATCATTACAACATCCAACGCGTGGTGGACGTGCTCGTGTCGCCAAGCGGGGACGACATGGGAGGAACGCAGGCGGCGATCCGGAGGGTGCTCGCGGGCACGAAGCTCCCGGCCGGGGTGCGGGTGACGTACCGCGGCTCCGTCTCGGCGATGGAGGCGTCGTTCGCGAGCTTCAAGTTCGGGCTCGCGATGGCCGTCCTGCTGCTCTACCTGGTGATGGTCGCGCAGTTCCGCTCGTTCCTCGACCCGGTGATCATCATGTTCGCCGTGCCGATGGGGCTGATCGGCGTGGTGTGGGTCCTGGTCGCGACGGGGACGACGCTCAACATCGAGTCCTTCATGGGCATCATCGCGATGGTGGGGATCGTCGTGTCGAACTCGATCCTGCTCGTCGACTTCGCGAACCAGCGCCGGCGGGAGGGCGCGGATCTCCGTCGCGCGATCGTCGAGGCGTCACGGACGCGCATGCGGCCGATCATCATGACGGCGCTGGCGACGGTGGTCGGCCTGCTCCCGATCGCCCTGAAGCTCGGTGCCGGGTCCGAGGCGTCGGCGCCGCTCGCCCGGGCGGCCGTCGGCGGCCTCACGGTCTCGACGGCGCTGACGCTCGTCCTCGTCCCGGCGGTGTATGAGCTGTTCTACGGGTGGCGGGAGGTGGGTGGATGAGGCTGCGGGTGGGAGGTGTGCTGATGCTCGTCGCGCTCGCCGGGTGCGGCGCGCGCGAGGCGATCCCGGCGGAGGACGCGGCACCACCCACCGTGAGCGTCGTCCACGCGGCGCGCGGCGACGTCACACGCGTGATCACGCTCCCCGGCGACGTCGCAGCGTTCAACCAGTCGACGCTCTACGCGAAGGTGACCGGCTACCTGAAGAGCATCGCCGTCGACAAGGGCGACTGGGTGAAGAAGGGCCAGCCGATCGCGGAGATCGAGGTCCCCGAGCTGCAGCAGAAGCTGAAGCGCGCGCGGGCGAGCCTGACGGTCCGACGAGTCACCTACGAGCGGCTGCGGGACGTGTGGAAGACCGACCGCCGATTGGTCGCGCGGGAAGACGTCGACGTCGCCGAGGGGACCTTCGAGCAGGCCGCCGCCCAGGTCGAGGAGCTCGAGGCGCTGCTCGCATACACGCACATCGTGGCCCCGTTCGACGGGGTCGTGACCGCGCGGTACGTCGATCCCGGGGCGTTGATCCAGGCGAGCGGGCACGTCGGATCGACGGGAGGGAAGGGGGAGACCAGCGCGCCCGTCGTCACGGTGGCGGACATCGACACGCTTCGTGTCTACGTCTACGTGCCGGAGGAGGAGACGAGCAGCATCAGGCAGGGGCTGCCGGCGACGCTCCGCTTGCGCGAGTTTCCAGGTCGCGAATTCACGGGTACCGTGACGCGATTCGCCACTTCGCTCGACCTCTCGACTCGTACGATGCTCACCGAGGTCGACCTCGGCAACGCCGGGCACCAGCTCTACCCGGGGATGTACGCGGACGTGATCCTGGAGCTCGCGCGGCACCCGGACGCGATCAAGGTCCCGGCGGCGGCGATCGGGCGAGCCGGAAGCGACGCCGTCGTCTTCGTCGTGCAGGACGGACAGGTGGCGAGGCGCACGGTGGCGACCGGCCTCGACGTCGACACGGACGTCGAGGTCACCCGGGGCCTCACCGGGGACGAGCTCGTCGTCACGCCGTTCATGCCGGCGCTCACGGCCGGGGAGAAGGTACGAGTCCGGGCCCAGGCGGACCCCGCCGGGATTGCCAGCGCCCGCTGACTCGTATTCCGCTTGTCCATGATGATCACGCGACTGGTCCTCGTCGTGTGCGTTGCCTCGGCCGCCGGGAGCGCCCGGGCCACGGAAGGCCCGATCCGTCCCGGCGAGAAGCTGACGCTCGACCGGGCCGTCGAGCTCGCGCTGCAGTACCATCCCGCACGCCTGGCGGCCCGCTCTCGAACGGCGGCGGCTGGCGAGCGCGTCGGCGAGGCACGGGCCGCGCTGCTCCCGCAGGTCTTCGGCGTGGCCGAGTACCTCCGGGCGACGGACAACGGGATCGGAGACACGACGTATCTTCCCGCACCCGGGATCCCGCGCGCTCCGACCACGGGACGGCACGTGAACGACCTGGCGGAGACCTTCAACAACTATCTCGCCGGCATCTCGGCGTACCAGTACCTGTTCGACTTCGGCCGCACCCGAGGGCTCATCCACGAGCGCAACGCCGAGGCCGACGCCGAGCGGGCCCGCCTCAAGCTCGTGGACCTGGACCTCGTCTACGGCGCCTCGAAGGCGTACTTCGACCTGGTCGCGGCGAAGGAGATCGTGCGGGTCTTCGAAACGGCGGTCTCGCAGCGCGAGCAGCACCTGCAGGAGGCCGAGGTGAAGGCGCG
>CAZLYE010000648.1:0-10061 GCA_964562865.1 uncultured Binatia bacterium (SeqCode)
CGGACACCTTCGTCACGGTCGTGCCGCCACAGATGCGTGGCGGCGAGACCTGGTACCAGGGCACGGCGGACGCCGTCTTCCAGAACCTGAACCTCATCGGCGACTTCGGCCCGGAGCTCGTCGCCGTCTTCGGCGCCGACCACATCTATCGCATGGACCTCCGCCACATGATCCAGTTCCATCTGACGAGCCGGGCCGACGTGTCGGTGGCGGCGCGGCCGGTCCCGCTCGCGCAGGCGTCGGCGTTCGGGGTCATCAGCGCCGCGGCGGACGGCCGGATCACGGGCTTCGCGGAGAAGCCGCGCGCGCCGGAACCGATGCCGGGCGACCCGCGCGCGGCGTTCGGCTCCATGGGAAACTACATCTTCACCACCGACGTCCTGGTCGACGCGCTCCGGGAGGACGCCGGGCGGTCGACCGACCACGACTTCGGCCGCACGATCGTCCCCCACCTCGTGCCACGTCGGCGCGTGTTCGCCTACAACTTCGGCGAGAACCGCGTGCCCGGCGTGCGTCCGCACGAGGAGGCGGCCTACTGGCGCGACGTCGGCACGATCCGTTCGTACTACGACGCCCAGATGGATCAGCTCGGCGCGACGCCCGCCTTCGACCTCGACAACCCGCGGTGGCCCATCTTCGCGCGCTCGCTCGAGGGCCCGCCCGCCCGGGTCCTGTCCGGCGAGATCGAGGACAGCATGCTCGGCGAGGGGTGCGGCGTGGAGGACGCCCGGATCGTGCGCTCGATCCTCGGCCGCGGCGTGCGCGTCGGCCCGGGGGCCGTCGTCTCGGACGCGATCGTCATGGACTACACCGAGGTGGGTGCCGGCGCGCGGATCGTGCGGGCGATCGTCGACCGCCACAACAAGATCCCGCCCGGGACGGAGCTCGACCCGGCGGGCGGGGACGCGGGGGCGGTCGAGGTGCATCGCGACGCCTGCGGTATCCTGGTCGTCCCGCGCGGCGAGCCCGCCGGCCCGCTCTTCCACGCGCCCTAGACGCCGCGGTGCGCGCGCTCTGCCTGCACGGCCACTTCTACCAGCCCCCGCGCGAGCACCCGTGGCTCGGCGTGGTCGAGCCCGAGCGCTCCGCCGCACCGTACCGCGACTGGAACACGCGCATCACGGCCGAGTGCTACGCGCCGAATGCCGCCGCGCGCGTGCTCGACCCGGCGGGGCGTCTCCGGACCGTCGTCGACACGTACGAGTGGACGAGCTTCGACTTCGGCCCGACGCTCCTCGCGTGGCTCGCGCCGCACGCGCCGGACGTGCTGGCGGCGCTCCGCGCCGCCGACGCCGCGAGCCGCGCGCGCACCGGACACGGAAACGCCTGGGCGCAGGCCTACGGGCACGCGATCCTGCCCCTGTCGACGCCCCGCGACGTCCAGACGCAGGTCCGGTGGGGCCGGCGGGACTTCGAGCACCGTTTCGGGCGTGCGCCCGAGGGGATGTGGCTGCCCGAGATGGCAGTCGACCGGACGAGCCTCGCCGCACTCGCGGAGGCCGGCGTCGTGCTCACCATGCTGTCGCCGCACCAGGCGCGGCGTATCCGCCCGCTGGGCGCGGTGGAGTCGGCCTGGCGGCCCGTCGTCCCGGAGACGTTCGACACCCGCGCGCTCTACCGGTGGTGCGGGCCCGGCGGGAGCCACGTCGACGTGGTCTTCCGCGACGCGCGGCTCTCGCACGACGTGGCCTTCGGCGGTCTCCTCGCCGACGGCACGACGCTGGCCGCCCGCCTCCGCGAGGCGGCCGCGGAGGGCATCGTCGTGGTCGCGGTCGACGGGGAGACGTACGGCCATCATCATCGCTTCGGCGAGATGGCCCTCGCGTTCGCGCTCCGCGCGCTGCGAGAGGAGCGCGACCTCGAGCTGGTCGGGCCGGCGGCGTTCCGCGCGCGGCGGCCGCCCGAGTGGGAGGTGGAGATCGCCGACGGGACGTCCTGGAGCTGCGTCCACGGCGTCGACCGCTGGCGCGCCGACTGCGGCTGCCGCGTGGGGAGTCCCGCGGACTGGTCGCAGGCCTGGCGCGCGCCGCTCCGCGCGGCCGTCGACTGGCTCCGCGACGAGCTCGCGAGGCTCTACGAGACGCGCGCGGGCGAGGTGCTCCGCGACCCGTGGGGGGCCCGCGATCGGTACGTCGAGTGCGTCCTCGAGCCGGCACGGACCGCCGCCTGGCTCGAGGCGGAGCGCCGCCGTCCGCTCTCGCCGGCGGCGACGATCGAGGCGCGGCGGCTCCTCGAGCTCGCGCGGAACGCGCTGCTCATGCAGACGAGCTGCGGCTGGTTCTTCGACGAGCTGACCGGGATCGAGCCGGTCCAGGTGCTGCGCTACGCGGCGCGCGCGATCGAGCTCGCGGAGACGCTCGGCGCACGTCCGGAGGACGGCTTCGCCCAGCGCCTGGAGCCGGCGCGGAGCAACCTGCCGGGGCGCGAGACGGGGGCGGCGGTCTATCGGCGCGCCGGGCGCGGGCAGGCGGCGACGCCCGCCCGGGTCGCGGGCACGGCGGCGCTGCTCCGAATGCTCGGGGAGCCCGGCGACGTCCCGGGGCACGACGTCCGCTTCTCGGCGGCCGCCTCGGGCGGCCGCCGAGAAGCGGACGCGCGGGTGGTCGAGGTCGTGACGGGAGCCACCACCACGGTCCCGGTCGTCGCGGAGCGCCCGGCGGGCGGCGCGCCGGCCTGTCGGGCGGGCGCGGCGGCGGTCCTCCTCGGGGACCTCTTCGGCGTCCAGCGCGAGCGACTCCTCGCCTCGCTCGCGGTCGCGACGGGGACGGCCGCGCTCGGTGCTCTCGGCCCCGTCCGGCCGGTCGTCGAGTCGCTCGTCGACGACGGCGCCGTCCTTCCGGAGCCGCTCGCGGTCCTCCTCGGCTGGGATGCGGCGCGTGCCGTCGCCGACGACCTCGCGCGAGGGCCGCGGTCGCCCGCGGCGCTCGTCGAGGTCGCGGCCGCTGCGCGGCGGCGCGGCGCCGTCTTCCCGGGCGACTGGCTCGGCCCGCGCATCGCACGCGCGCTCGAGGATCGTCTCGCGGCGCTCCCCGGGACGGCGGACGAGGCCCTCGCGCTCCTCGACCTGGCGCGCGCCGCCGACGTGCGGATCGACCTCGGGCGGGCCCAGGTGGTGGCGCTCCGCTGGTGGACTTCGAACGGGCCGCGAGTAGACTCCGACCGGGGGCTCGCGACGCTCCGCGAGCGTCTCGGGATCGTCCCGGAGGACGCGTGAGCGAGCGCATGGCGCGGACACCGTTTCACTTCTTCGGCTGCTGGGAGCTTCGCGAGATGCTCGGGCGCCGCGCCTGGGACGAGCGCGAGCTGCTCGAGCATCTGGAGGAGGTCCCGCTCGACAGCCTGTACTTCCACACGCACAGCTGCTTCCTCCGCGACCGGACGCTGCCCGGCGCCTACCCGAACGACTTCGCCACGTGGGCGGCGATCCAGGTCCGCGACCGCGTCCTCGGCGAGAAGCTCGGGATCGTCGATCCCCAGGACTTCGCCGACCTCGAGAGCCTCCGCACCGAGGTCGTGAGCCTGATCGAGGCCCACCTGGCCGAGGTCCGCTCGGTGCCGCGCATCATGTTCGGCGAGCCCTTCTACTTCATGCAGTCGCGCGTCCTCGAGATCCCGACGGGCGTGAAGGTGCGCACGCTCGCCGAGTTCCGCGACGGGCTCCTCGGCGTCGACATCGCGGTCGTCTATCTCCACGTGGTCGAGGCGCGGGGGCGGAAGGGACGGCGCCGGAACGACTTCGCGGCGTGGCTCGACGAGCAGCTCGGCATGGCCGACCTGGCGGCGTCGGTCGCGCGCTTGAACCCGTTCCCGTTCGGTCTCGAGGAGCTGCGCCGGCGCCTGGTCGGACTCTGCGACGCCGCGCTCGGGATGGCGTGATGGCCGAGACCGCGTCGACCCTGGACGACTACCGCACGCTCGCCCCGGCGGGGACGATCGACTTTCTCCGGCGCCTCTCCGAGCGGGTGCGTCGCCGTCGACTGCTGAACGTGAGCGCGAGCCACGAGGTGGGCGGCGTGGCCGAGATCCTCCGCGGGCTCGTCCCGCTCCTCGAGGAGATGGGCGTCGAGTCCGGGTGGGAGAGCCTCGACGGCGACGGTGCGGCGGCCACCATCGGCGCGCGCCTCCACCACGCGCTCCAGGGCGGTGAGGATCGTGTGCCGGACGAGCTGTTCGACGAGTTCCGGACCTTCACGCGGAGCCGGGCGGCCGCGCTCGACCCCACCGCCGACATGGTCGTCACCCACGACGCGCTTGCCGCGGGCCTGGTGGAGGCGCGGCCCCCGGAGGGCGTGTGGGTGTGGCGCTGCCACCTCGACGTCTCCCATCCGCAGCGTCGCGCCTGGACGTTCCTCCGCCAGTTCGTCGTCAAGTACGACGCGGCCGTCTTCTCGCTCCCCGCCTTCGCGCAGCGCCTGCCGATCCCGCAGTTCATGATCTACCCGGCGATCGACCCGCTCGGCGACAAGAACCGGGATCTGTCGGACGGGGAGATCGACCGCATCGTCGTGCAGCTCGGCGTCCCGCGCGACAAGCCGATCCTCCTGCAGGTCGGTCGGTTCGACCGCTTCAAGGACCCGCTCGGCGTGATCGAGGCCTACCGCCTGGTGAAGCGCCAGCACGACTGCCGCCTCGTGCTCGTCGGCGGTGCGGAGAGCGACGACCCCGAGGGCGTCGAGCTGTCCGCCGAGGTGCGCGAGGCCGCGAGCCACGACCCCGATCTGCTCGTGTTGGAGCTGCGCCCGAGCCAGCGCGTCGAGGTGAACGCGCTCCAGCGCGCGGCGACGATCGTCCTCCAGAAGTCGACGCGCGAGGGCTTCGGGCTCGGCGTCGCGGAGGCGATGTGGAAGTCGAAGCCGGTGATCGGTGGCTTCGCCGGCGGCATCACGGCGCAGGTCGTGTACGGCGTGACCGGGTACACCGTGAACTCCGTCGAGGGCGCGGCCTTCCGCGCCCGCCAGCTCCTCGCCGACCGCGGGCTCCGCGAGCGCATCGGTTCCGCGGCCCGCGAGCACGTCCGGCAGAACTTCCTCCTGACGCGTCACCTGGGCGACGTGCTGGCGCTCATGGCGACGCTCGCGCGCTGAGCGACTCGCGCGCGGGGCGGGTGGCGGGGGACGCCCCGCGCGCCCCGTCACTCCCCCGCGCGAGCGGCCGTTCGGCCGGCCCACGACCAGCCGTCGATCTGGAGGCCCTTGTCGGGCGTGTAGCCGGTCCACTGGGTGACGACCCTGCCGTCGGGGCCGAGGAGCACAAAGCTCGGGGTGCCGCTCACGGCGTAGGCCTGGAAGGCACGGCGGAGCTCGTCGGAGACCACGGTCTCGGGGAAGGGGCCGTCGTGGCGCTGGAAGAACGTGTCGAGCTGCTCGCCGGGCTCGTCCGTGATCGCAATCACCTGCGTGTGGCGCTCGCGCTCGAAGGCGAGCACCTCCGGGATCGCCGCCTTGCAGGGCGCACACCAGGTTGCCCAGAAGAAGAGGAGGTGCGGGCTCCCGTCGGCGAGGGCCTCGGGCGTCTTTCCCCGGTAGGCGCTCAGCGGGACGGCGGGGGCCGTGCTGCCCGGCTTCGGCGGGCCGGGGAGGTCGGGGAGGCGGATGGGGTAGGGCTTCGGCACGAGCGTCACGACGAGCTGCGCGTCACCCCGCTGCACGAGGAGCGGTGCGGGCTGGTCGATCGCCGACAGCATCGTCCACTCGCGGATCTGGCGGGGCTCGGTGAACGGATGGCCGGGCGGGCCGAGCACGGTGTCGCCCACCTCGAGGCCGGCCGTCTGGGCGGGCGAATCGGGATAGACCGTCAGGACCGTCGCGGCGCCGTCCTTCAGCCCACGCGCGGTGCGCGTCTTGTCGTTCGCCTGCCTGAAGTTGATCCCCATCCAGGCCGGCAGCACCTTGTGCGCGAGCGCGACGTCGTCCTCGTAGGGCGGGAACGGGTCGGGATCCGTTGCCGCCGCGGCGGTCGCGGGCGGCGGGCCGAGTGGCAGGTCCTCGCAGCTCCGGAGCCGCTCGTAGGCAGCGCGCTCGGCCGGCGTCGCGTGGCTCGCGATCCAGACCCGCCCTGCGATGCTGGTCAGCTCGGCGCGGAGCCGGAGCACGGCGGCGAGCCGCACCTCCATGCGGTACGCGGCGGCCGACGCGGTCTCGCCCTTCTTGCGGAGCAGGCGGAGGCGCGCGTCGGTCGCGCGGTCGTCCCGCGTGTAGGCGACCAGGTGGCTGAGGAGGTCCGCGGTGAGCGCGCGGCGGCCCGCCGCATCGAGGCTCGTCATGGCGGCAGGGTCGAGCCGCGGCTTCCATGCGGGATCGGCGGCGACGAAGCGATCGAGGTTCGCCTCGTCGAGATCCCCGAGCGCCGACTCCCACGCCCTCCCCTGGCTCCTCAGCTGCTCGCTCAGGTCGGGGAGGCGCTTCGTCTGCTCGTCCAGCTCGGCGAGCGAGCGCGGGCTGAAGAAGCCGAAGGCGTGCGCGATCCGGTCGAGGAGGCGGATGTCGGGCTCCCACGCGGCCTTGTCCTGCCACGCCTCGTGGAGGAGCCGGTCGACCAGTACCGCGCGATCCTCGCCGGACTTGCTCGCGGCCCGGATGAGCAGGTCCTCCAGGTAGGTGTCGGAGCTGCGGATGGGGACGTCGGGCGTGTGGTCGACGGACAGGACCTCGGCGTGCGCGGCGGGAAAGCTCCGGGTCCGGGCGAGCGCCTCGAGGAAGTGGAAGGAGTGCCCGACGTTGTCCTTGCCACGGTTCTCCGGATAGCAGCCGTACGCCGGGCGGTCGGCGGTGACCGAGAAGTAGCCGCACGTGGCGCCGCTCGGCACGCCGTCGCGGAGATGGGCCGAGACGAGGTCGGCGAACGCGCCCGAGTAGCACTGCGACATGAGGGCGACGACGCGGACCCGCGGGTCGAGCGCGGCGAGCATCCCCTTCAGCTCGCGGACCGAGAGCGACTCCTTGTCGCCCCAGAGGGTGATCCGGTTGTTGGTGGTGTCCTTCGGGTTCTTGGAGCCGTGGTCGGTGACGTAGAGGAGGAGGCTGTCGCCCGGCCGGAGCTGACGGCGCGCCGTCTTGAACCAGGCCTCGATGCCGCGGCGGGTGGCCGGCTGGAGCGTGAACGGGGGCAGGTCGGTGTTCGCGTAGACGATCTGCGTCGCCAGCGCGGGTTCGAGCCGCGTGCCGTGGAGCCGCCAGAACTCGGCCTCGGGCTGGACCTCGCGCATCGCCATGTCGGGCGCGGGATCCGCGCCGTCCGCGTCGAAGATCGTGATGCGGGCCGGCTCGACGCCCGCGTCCTCCAGCAGGGCGAGCAGGCGCTGCACGTGCAGGAAGTGCGACTGGTAGTTCTGCGCCGGCGCCGCGCCGCCGTTGATGACGAGCACGTGCAGGCGCGCGGTCGGCGCTGGCGTCTCCCCCCGGACGGCCGTCGCCCGGCATGCGCTCAGGAGGAGCGCCGTCAGGAGCGCGACGGCGGGAAGGAGCCGGCAGGCGGGACGGGGGTCGCGCATCCCGTCATAAGTGCGGTGCGCCGCGGCTCGGCGCAAGCGGAAAGGTCGGCGAAACGGCTCAGTGCGGGTCGTTCCACCAGGCCGGGACGCCGCCCAGGCGGGCGGACAGCTCCTCGCGGATCTTCGCCGCCTCGTCGTGGACCTCGTCGACGTGCTTGGCGAGCCCCTCGCGATCGGCGGCGAGCGCCTTCTCCTCCTCGGAGCGGAAGTCGAGGGCCTGGGCGCCGACGCCTCCCGTCGCGTCGCTACCCTTTGCGTTCTGGCCGCGGGCGCGGCCGAGCGCGGCCAGGCGGGCGTCGAGCTCCTGGATGCGCCGCCGGGTGGCGCGGAGGTCGCGCTCGAGTGCGTTCCGACGGAGCGACGCCTGTGCCGACAGCGAGTCGGCCTCGGCGTCCGCGGCGGGAGCACCGCCGGGGACGGTGGCCTCCGCGTCGGGCACCCCCCCGGCGTCCGGGACCTTCTTCCACGGCTCCCCGGAGCTCGGGGTGTTGGAGTAGTGGACGAGATCGCCGTCCGTCCACTGGTAGATGTCGTCAGCGTGCGCCGGCGCGGCGAGCCCCGCCACTGCCAGCGCCATCACGACCCCGACCCACCTCATGATGCCCACCTCCACCTCGGGACTGGCTCAACCCGCCTTCCACACTGTGCCCGACGGGGTGTCCTCGAGCAAGATGCCCTGCGCACGGAGCCGCTCACGAATCGCGTCCGCCTCGCGAAAATCCTTGCGCCGGCGGGCGTCGTTGCGGGCCGCTATCGCAGCCGCGATCTCGTCCTCGCTCACGCCGGCGCGGGCGCTGCCGCGGCTGCGCTGGGCCGCGAGGAAGCCCGCCGGGGGCTCGCCGAGGATGCCCAGCACCGCCGCGACGCGAGAGAAGTCCCCGCGCGCCGCCGCCGCGGTGGCGCGGTCATCCGCGTCGAGCGCCCGATTGAGCTCGCGCATGCGGTCGAAGACGAGGCCGAGCGCCTTGGCAGCGTTCAGGTCGTCGTCCATGGCGGTCGCGAACTCGGCGAGGAACGGAGAGAGCGTACCGGTGAGCGCGCCGGCCGGCGGGACGGGCGCCGGCGTCCCGCCGAGCGCCTCGTCGGCGCGCGCGAGGGACTCGTAGAGCCGCTCGAGCGACCGGGCGGCCTCCTCCAGGCGTCCGGGGCCGAAGTCGAGCGGCGCCCGGTAGTGCGTCCCGAAGAAGAGGAGCCGGAGCGCCTCGGCGGGGACCCTGGCCACTGCGTCGGCGACGTGCAGCACGTTGCCGATCGACTTCGACATCTTCTCGGCGCCGAACGTGATCATGCCATTGTGCATCCAGAGGTCGGCGAGCGCCACGCCGGCGGCGCCCTCCGACTGGGCGATCTCGTTCTCGTGATGCGGGAAGACGAGGTCCGACCCGCCGCCGTGGACGTCGAAGGGCTGGCCCAGGTAGTGGGCCGCCATCGCGGAGCACTCGAGGTGCCAGCCGGGCCGACCCGCGCCCCACGGGCTCGGCCACGTCGGCTCGCCCGGTTTGGCGCCCTTCCAGAGCGCGAAGTCGTGGGGATCCTCCTTTCCCGGGTCGATCTCCTCGCCGGCCTCCATGTCCTCGAGGCGCCGGTGCGAGAGCTTGCCGTAGTCCGGGAAGCGGCGGACGCGGAAGTAGACGCTGCCGTCCGGGACGCGGTACGCGAGCCCCTTCCCGACGAGCGTCTCGACGAGCGCGATCATCAGCGGGATGTGACCGGTGGCGCGCGGCTCGTGCGTCGGCGGAAGGCAGCCGAGCGGCGCCACGTCGCGGTGAAAGGCGGCGATCTCGCGGTCCGCCAGCTCGGCCACGGAGATCTTCTCGTCGGCGGCGCGGCGGATCATCTTGTCGTCGACGTCGGTCACGTTGCGGACGAACGTGACGCGGAGCCCGCGCGCGAGGAGGTGGCGGACGAGGACGTCGGTCGTGACGAGGAGCGAGCGGGCGTGGCCGACGTGGGCCCGGGCGTAGACGGTGAGCCCGCACCAGTAGAGCCGGACGTGGCCCGCCTGGCGCGGCCGGAGCGGCTCCTTGCGGCCGGAGAGCGTGTTCGTGAGGACGATCGCCACGCGGCTATTCCTCGTCCTCGCGGAGCCGGGCGAGGACGGAGTAGTCCTCGAGCGTGGTCGTGTCGCCGATCGTCTCCTTGCCGGCCGCGATGTCGCGCAGCAGGCGGCGCATGATCTTGCCGCTCCGGGTCTTCGGGAGCGCGTCGGTGAAGCGGATGTCGTCCGGTCGGGCGAAGGCGCCGATCTCCTTGGCGACGTGCTCGCGGAGGGCGCGCTTGAGCCCCTCGCTCGCGTGCTGGGTGGCCTCGAGCGTGACGAAGGCGGCGATCGCCTGCCCCTTGAGATCGTCCGGTCGTCCGACGACGGCGGCCTCCGCGACCGCGGGGTGGCTCACGAGTGCGCTCTCGACCTCCATCGTGCCGAGGCGATGCCCGGCGACGTTCACCACGTCGTCGATGCGGCCCATGACCCAGAAGTAACCGTCCGGGTCGCATCGGGCGCCGTCGCCGGTGAAGTAGACGCCGGGCACCTGGCTCCAGTACTGCTGCCGGTAGCGCTCGGGGTCGCGGT
>CAZLYE010000649.1:0-6351 GCA_964562865.1 uncultured Binatia bacterium (SeqCode)
ATGTGGGAGACGGCGGAGCGCTACGCCGCGCATCTCGCGCGGACGTCGTCGCCGGAGCCGCGCTTCCTCGGCGACTATCCGGAGTGGCCGGCGATCGACCGGCTCGGGTCGTCGTGGATGGCGCGCGTCGCGTGGGGGACGGCGTACGGCCTCCTGTACATCTGGTTCGCGACGGCGTGGTGGCAGTTCCTCTTCCTGCCGATCCACTGGGTCATGGGTCCCGTCCACGGCGCGATCGTCAACTGGTGCGGGCACCGCTACGGCTACCGGAACTTCGCGACGACCGACGCGTCGCGGAACTCGCTGCCGTTCGACTTCCTCTGCCTGGGCGAGCTCTTCCAGAACAACCACCACCGCGCCTCGGGCCGCCTCAACTTCGCCGCCCGGCGCTTCGAGCTCGACCCGACGTACGCCGTGACGCGTCTCCTCGCCTGGACGGGCGCCATCCAGCTGCGACCAGGCGCGCTGGCGGGCCCCGCGTAGCGCGCCCCGCCGGGCGTTCGTCCCGTCAGCGCGGGTCGATCAGCACGCCCGGGTTGAGGATGCCGGCGGGGTCGAGGGCGGCCTTTGCGGCGGTGAGTGCGGCGGCGAAGCCGTCGGGGCGCTGGCGGTCGTACCAGGGGCGGTGGTCGCGGCCGACGGCGTGGTGGTGGGTGATCGTGCCGCCGAGACGGAGGATCGCGTCCGCCGCGGCGCGCTTCACCGCGGCCCACTGCTCGAGCTCGGCGCCGCGGCGCCCCGGCGCGATCACCGTGTAGTAGGGCGCCGGCCCGTCGGGATAGACGTGCGTGAACCGGCACGTCACCTGCCCCGCGCCGCACGCCGCGTGGAGCGCGCTCCGCGTGGCCTCGAGCACGCCGGCGTGGAACGCGGCGAAGCGGTCCCAGGTGATCGCGGTCTCGAAGGTCTCGCTGATCATCCCCATCCCGACGATCGCGTCGCGGAGGTAGGGCGCGTCGAGGAACGCCCGCCGCCACGCGCCCGCCGCATCGTCGGGGCGCGGCTCCGACGCGGTCCGCGTGCGCGCCGCGCCCGGTGCGACGCGCCCACCGTGGTCGGCCGCGCACTCGAGCGCGCGTGCCATCCACGCATCGAGCGGATGGTCGGCCGACTCGAACGCGACGAGCAGGACGGCGTGTTCCCCGGTGCCCGCGCCCGCGGTGGCCGCCTCACCGGGGTCGAGGAGGCGGCAATTCGCCGGATGGAGGCCCGACTGCGCGATCGCGCGCGCCGCGTCCACGCCTGCCTCGAAGCGGTCGAACGGGATCGACACGGATGCGCGGAAGGTGGGGCGGTCCTGGAGACGCATCCACGCCTCCACGATGACGCCGAGGATGCCTTCCGACCCGATGAACAGCCGATCCGGGCTCGGCCCGGCGCCCGAGCCCGGCAGTCGCCGCGACTCGACGGTCCCGGTGGGGGTCACGACGCGGAGCGATTCCACGAAGTCGTCGATGTGCGTGTAGAGGGTCGCGTAGTGGCCGCCGGAGCGCGTCGCGATCCAGCCGCCGAGGGAGGAGAACTCGAACGACTGCGGGAAGTGCCGGAGGGTGAGGCCATGGGGCCGGAGGTGGTCCTCGAGCGACGGCCCGAGGACGCCGGCCTGGATGCGCGCGGCGCGCGACGTGCGGTCGACCTCCACCACGCGGTCGAGCCTCGAGAGATCGAGCGAAACGGTGCCGGCCCAACGGTCGCCGATCGCCGGCTCGACGCCGCCGACGACACTCGATCCCCCGCCGTACGGGATGACCGCGGCCCGCGCTCCCGAGCACCAGTCGAGGACGGCCGCCACCTCGGCCTCGGTGCGCGGGGAGGCGACGACGTCCGGGGGATGCGCGTAGTCGCGCCGGTAGGCCCGGACTAGGTCGCGGAACGACTTCCCGTACGTGTGTGCGGCCCGGTCGAGGGGGGCCGTCGAGCAGATCCCGGCGAGTGCGCCCGGCGGAGCGAGCCGCGGTGCGGGGAGACGGAGCTCCTCGATGCGCGGCGGCTCGGCGATGCGGACGTCGTCCAGGCCGAAGCGGGCGGCGAGGGCCTGGGCGATCCCCCGCTGCTGGTCCGCGCTCGGACCGCCGCCCTCCCGCCCCCAGCCCCAGAAGCGACGAGCTGCTCCCGGTGCGGGTGCGGTCACCGTGCGCTCAGCGCCGGCCGCGCCCGGGACCGCGCCCGAACCCGAAGCCACCGCGGGAGGCAGCCGGGTCGGCCGCCGCCGTGATGTTCTTCGGGAGCGGTGTCGGCGGCCGACGGAACAGCATCCGGTCCCGCGTCGCCTTTATCCGGACGCGAAGCGCTTCGCGGGCCGAGGGGTCCCCGTCAGCGCTCAGCAGGAGCGCCTCAGGCACCTCCATCATGGCGCTGTGGCCGCGCTCGCGCAGCGTCAAGCCGATGTTGCGGCTCTCCGCTCCGGCCGGCTCGGTGAACTCCGCATCGAGCCGGTTCGATATCCGACCGACGAGCTCGCGCAGCAGACGCTGCTGCGGATCGCCGATGTCCCTGAGGCGCACCGGGCGCCGCTCAGCGCCCGCGACGGCCGCCGCCGCCACCGCCGAAGCTGCGTGGGCGTCCGCCGCCACCGCCGCCGCCGCCACCGCCGCCCGCCCGCTCGCGCGCCTCGCTCACGTTGAGCTTCCGTCCCTGCAGCTCCCGCCCGTTCAGCTCGGCGATCGCCCGCTCCGCCTCGGCGTCGGAGCTCATCTCGACGAACCCGAAGCCGCGGGACCGCCCCGTGCCGCGGTCGGTGATCACCGCCGCCGACTCGCAGGTCCCGGCTTCCGAGAACAACGCCTCGAGGTCCGCGCTCGTCGTGTCGAAGGAGAGGTTCCCGACGAACAGCTTCTTGCCCATGTACTGCCTCCTGCCCCGCTTCGGGGCGCTTCACAGTTCGCTGCAGTTGCCTGGGCGCCGCCCGCGCGACGAGGCGGGATCACGCACAAACAATAGATGCGCGGTTGACTAGCATCGATGGACTCGGGCGGCAACGGGCCCGGGCCGTGCCCACGCAAGGCAGCCGCTCAGTAGCGGAGGCTGCGCTTGCGGGCCCGCAGGCCGCGGCGGCTCCCGCCGTTGCGCCGGAAGGGCGGCCCGCCGCCGAAGCCGCTGTCGGGTTCGAAGGTCTCCATCATCGGCGCTGGTGTGCCGACCGAGGGGCGCGGGGCCCGGGGAGGCGGCTTGTCGTCCGCGTCGTTCACCCGGAGGCGACGGCCGCGCAGCTCGAACGCGTCGAAGCGCCGGATCGCATCCGCCGCGCGCGCCGCATCCGTGAACTGCGCGAAGGCGAACCCGCGCGGCCGACCGGTCACGCGGTCGGTGCCGAGCCGCACTCGCACGCCGGGGTCGACGTCGGTGAGCACGGTGCGCAGCTCCTCCTCAGTGGTCTCGAACGAAAGATTCCCTATGAAGATCGTGGACGAAATGGTCGCCTCCTTGAGTTTCGATTGCGCGGGACCGTAGCAGCTTGCCGTCCGTGGCGCCACCCCCTGGAACAGGTACGAGGTCGCAACTGCCGCCTCAGACGAGCTCGGCGCTGAAGCGGATGTTTCCGCGGCGCATGCCCTCGAGCACGATCTCCGTGCCGCCGCTCCGCATCATCCACTCGAGCCGATGGTCGCGGTACTCGCGCTTGAAGTGCCCCGACTCCACGAGCTGCGGGATCATCTCGAAGCCCTGCATGCTCTCCGCCGCGGCCTGGAACGTCGCGGCGACGCTCGGCCTTGCCCTGACGCGGTCGAGCCAGGCGGCGAGGCGCGACCCGGCCGCGGGGACGTTCCCCGTCACCGCCGCGCCGTGCACGTAGGGGACGACCGAGAGGTCGCCCCATCCGAACGCCGCCCCGTTGAACCACGCGCGGTCGCCGAGCTGGCGCTCGAGGTAGCGGTTGACGCCCGCCACCTGCTCCGCGCCGCGCGCGAGGAGGCGCTCCGCCACGTCGCCGCTCGCGCGGCGGAAGACGCGGATCTCCATCGCCGCCCAGCTGATCGCCTCGTAGTACGTGTCGCAGAGCTCCTCGAGCATGCGGACGCGGGCGCGCTCGGCGGGCGTCGCGGGCAGGAGTGCCGGCGTCGGCCAGCGGTCCTCGAGGTACTCGAGGATGATGGTCGAGTCGAAGACGCGCGTGTCGCCGTCGACCAGTGCGGGCACCTCGAGCCGCGGGTTGGCGGCCGCGAAGTCCGGATCCTGGCCGCTCATGAAGTCCGGCAGCTGGCACTCGAACGCGATGCCCTTCTCGGCGAGCGCGATCTTCACCTTCTGCGCGTACGGCGACAGCGGATGCTCGTAGAGCAGGACCATGCGCGGCTTAGATCAGATCCCGGTTTCGCGGCGCAAGATGGAAATCATCGGGACCGACCGTCTCTTACCGCCGGGTACGCCCTGCCTCAGACGCGCCCCGGGGCGAGGCTCTCGAACGTCCGCCAGATCGCCGCCTCGTCGAACAGGAAGGGCTGGATCATCGGCGTCGTCACGCCGGCGGCGGCGAAGCCGGCGAGCTGCTCGCGGCAGTGCGCGGGCGTGCCGATGATCGCGAGCCGGTCCACCATCGCGTCGGTGACCGCGGCGACGTTCTGCGTCCGGTCCTTCGCCCGCCACGCCGCGTCGATCGCACGCGCCTCCTCCGGGAAGCCGCACCAGGCGACGAAGCGGTTGTAGACCGACGTCGCGAAGTACGGGCCCATCATGTGCTTGATCGCCGCGCGCGCGGCGGGGACGTCGTCCGTCACGACGGTCTGGAAGCGGCTCACCACCTCGATGGTCGAGGGATCCCGACCGGCGCGTTCCGCCCCTCTGCGGACGTGCGCCAGCATACGGGGCACCGCCTCGACCGGCATGAAGTTCAGGATGACGCCGTCGGCGATCTCGCCGGCGACCTCCAGCATCGGCGGCATGAGCGCCGCGATGTAGATCGGCACCGGAGCCGGCGGCGGGGAGACCAGCCGGAAGTTCCGCGTGCGGACGGTCTTCCCCTCGAACGTGACGCGTTCCCCGGCCAGCATCTTCCGGAGCGCGGCCACCGTCTCGCGGATCCGCGTGAACGGGCGGCGGTAGGGGACGCCGCCCCACGTCTCGACGATCGTCTCGCTCGAGATGCCGAGCCCGAGAACGAAGCGCCCGGGCGCGAGCTGCGCGACGGAGCCGGCGCCCGCGGCGTGCACGGAGAGGGCGCGGGTGTAGATCGGGACGATCGCGGTGCCGATGCGGAGGCGGCGGGTGACCATGGCAGCGAGCGTCGAGACGACGAACGCGTCCGGCCCGGCGCCGGTGTCGGCGACCCACACGCTCTCGTAGCCGAGCTCCTCGACGCGCTCCGCCACACGCCGGCACATGTTCAGGTCGGGCGGGAGGGGCAGGCTCGCGCCGAGGCGCGTCAGCGAGGGCGGCATCGCGCTCCCCATCGCACGGCGCGCGGCGCCGGATCAAGCCGTCTCACCACTTCTCGTACTGCACCGCACGCCGCTCGTAGCCGGCGCCGCGGAGGAGATCGCGGAGCGCGGGCACGATCGCGCCGACGCCGCAGACGAAGAAGCGCCGGCTCCGGTCGGCGTCCGCGTCGACCCAGCGTCGCGCGACCTCCTCGCGGAGCGTCGCACGCGGCACGTGCTCGAAGCGGAAGGTCGGCCGCGCACGGCTGAGCTCCTCGAGCTCCGCCCGGAAGAGGAGATGTGCCGGGCTCTCGACGCCGCAGAGCAGCCGGACGGGATGGTGCGCGCCGGTGGCGAGCGCGCGGCGGATCATCGGGCGGATCGGCGCGATCCCGGTCCCGTCGGCGACGAACACGGATTCCGCGTCGGGTGCCCGGTCGAGGACGAACGTGCCCCACGGCCCGGTGAACCGCACCGTCGCGCCGGGCCGGAGCCCGAAGAGATGGCGCGACCCCGCGCCGCCCGGGACGAGGTCGAGGCAGAACTCCAGCTCGTCGGCGTCCGGATCCGAGGCGATCGAGTAGGGGCGGATGAGGGTCTCGCCGCCGACGGGAAGCAGGCAGGAGATGAACTGTCCCGGCTGGTGAGGGAGACGCTCACCGCGGAGGATGATCGAGCGCGTGTCCGGTGCGTGCTCGACGATCCGGGCGATCCGTGCCTCGCGCTCGACCGCCATCAGGTCTGCTGGTTGATCGTGTAGCGCGGAATCACGACGAAGATCTCCGCGTCGGGGTCCTCGACGACCGCCTGGCACCCGAGGCGCGAGGTGGGTGTCAGGCCCGGCGCCTTGTCGAGGAGGTCGTCCTCCGCCTCGTCCGGGGGGGAGAGCTTCTCCAGCCCCTGCTTCACGATCACGTGGCAGGTCGTGCAGGCGCAGTTGCCACCGCAGGCGTGCTCGAGCGAGATGCCGTGGCCGAGCAGCACGTCGAGGATCGAG
>CAZLYE010000650.1:0-2855 GCA_964562865.1 uncultured Binatia bacterium (SeqCode)
GCCCGCGGCGCGCGCGAGGCGCTGCACCTCGGCGACGCGCTCCCCCCGCACGCGCTCGGGCGCCTCGGTGAGCGGCTCGAGCGACTCGCGCAGCACGCCGCCCTCGTTCCGCGCCCGGTACGCGTACCCGTCGGCGACGTACGTGGCGTCCTCGTCGGCGAGCCAGCGCTCGCCCCACCGCTCCCGGAGCCGCTCCGCGTCCTCCCGGTCCGTGGCCGTCCCGCGCTCCTCGCCGTCCTGGTAGACGACGCTGCGCGGCTGGTAGACCACCGCCCCGCGTGCGCGGAGGCGGAGGCAGAGGTCGACGTCGCCGAAGCGGTCGCCGAACGCCTCGTCGAACCCGCCGACCGCGTCGAATGCCTCGCGGCGCACGAGGAGGCACGCGCCGCTCACGGCCTGCGCCTCACGACGGCGGGCGGCCCCGGGGAAGCTCGCGGGGAAGCCGCGGTAGATCGGGTACGGCGCCGCGTGGACGCGCGAGACGGCGAATCCGGCGTGCCAGATCGTACGATCGCGACGGAGGATCTTGCTCCCGACGGCCGTCACCTCGGGATGCGTGTCCATCTCGTCGACCAGCGCGCGGAGCCATCCCTCCCGCGGGATCACCGCGGGCGCGAGGAAGAGGAGGTGGCGCCCGCGTGCCACGCGCGCGGCCATGTTGGCGGCGGCTGAGGACCGGACGTCGGCCTCGCAGCGGATCACCTGCACGTCGCCCGCGAGCGTCGAGAGGAAGGCCGGCGTCGCGTCCTGCGACCCGCGGTCGATCAGCACGACCTCGTAGTCGACGCCGCGCGTGACCCGCGCGAGCTCCGCGAGGCAGCGGGTCGTGCGCTCGACGCCGTCCTGGAGCACGAGGACGATGGAGCAGGTGAAGCGGGGGTCGGCGGCCCGCCGCCGGAGCTGCGCGAGGAGCGCCTGGCGCCCCGCGGCGATGCGCGGATCCGTCCCGTCGGGGTAGCGCGCGTGGATCTGCTCGGCGGTGCGCAGGAAGTCCAGGCCTCGCGCGCTCGTCGTCGACGTGCCGTCGCAACGCCAGGAGTAGCTCGCGGTGACGACCGGCACGTGCACGAACTCGTAGCGCTGCGACAGGCGGATGAGCAGGTCCCAGTCCTCATGCGTGTCGAGCTGCTCGTCGAAGAGGCCGACTGCATCGAGGCACGCGCGCCGGTGGAGCAGGCAGAGGATCGGAATGTAGTTCCCGACGAGCAGCGCGGCCCGGTCGAAGTCCCTGGAGTACGGGTGGTCGACCGCCGTCGCGACGTGGGCCCCGTCGCGCTCCTCCTCCAGCACCCGCCGTGCATCGGCGTACGCGACGTCGCGGCCGGTGCGCTCGAGCGCCTCGACGAGCGTCTCGAGATGCTCCGGATCCCAGCGGTCGTCGTCGTCGAGGTAGGCGACGTACTCGCCCCGCGCGAGGCGCAGGCCGGCGTTGCGGGCGGCGGACCGCTCGCGGCCGACGCCGAACGCCACGGTGACGATGCGCGCGTCGTCGAACGACGCGACGACCGCGTGCACGTCCGCGCCGCCGTCGTTGACGACGATCGCCTCGAGGTGCTCGTGCGTCTGGGCGAGCACGCTCGAGAGCGCCGTGCGCAGCCGCTCGGGACGGTTGCGGGTCGGGATCACGACCGAGACGAGCGGCGGGAGGCCGAGACCCGCGCCGCCGAGCAGCCGCTCGGCGCGGTCGATCGCGGCGGCGTCGTACGCCTCGCGGTTGTTGAGCACGATCTGCGCGGCGAGCCGCGGCAGGTTCTCGACGACGTCCTGGTACACGCCCGTGTCGTGCCGGCGGTACCAGAAGAGCGGCTCGGCGATGCGCCGTCCGTGGAACCCGCGCGCGCCGGCCGCCACCCAGAAGTCCCAGTCCTCGCAGCCGCGGACGTTGGCCCGGTAGCCGCCGATCGCGTCCCAGACCGTCTTCCGGAAGAGGGCGCAGTAGGACAGGTGGTTCGCGGTGCGGAGCCGCGCGAAGTCCCACTCGCCCGCCCACACGATCTGGTCCACGCCGTCGAAGTCCCGCCGGTCCGTGTAGACGATGGCGATCCCGGGCTCGGCGTCGAGGACGCGGACGCACGCCTCGACCATGGTCGGCGCGATCCGGTCGTCGGCGTCCAGGCAGAGGACGTAGGCGCCACGCGCTCGGGCGATGCCCGCGTTCCGCGCGAGGGCCGGCTGCCCCGAGTTGGGCTGCGAGACGACCGTGATGGCGCGCTCCGGGTGCTCGCGCTGCAGGCGCTCGGCCACGGCGTGCGAGTCGTCGGTGCTCCCGTCGTCGACGATGATGATCTCGAGGTCGCGGTGCGTCTGGCCGAGCACGCTCGCGACGGCCTCGGGCAGGTAGCGGGCGTAGTTCCAGCACGGGATGACGACCGAGACGCGCGGCGGCGGGGCCGGCGCAGCGGCGGCGCACGCTGCGCGCATGTCCTCGTCCGGCTCGGTCTTCACGACGAAGGGTGCGGGGTAGGCGGCCCGGGCACCGTGCACGGGCGCCGTCCAGTCGCCGGTCGTGTACGGGACGAGCTCGGCGTCGCCGTGCTGGCGGAGGTAGTTGGGGTCGACGCCGTCGCAGACCTCGCGCGCGCGGCAGCTGCTGCAGGGGGCGGCGAAGTGCTTGAGCCCGTTGCCGCGCGCTCCGGTCACCGCGACGCCGTTCGGGAGCGCGAGCCCGACGGGACGGTACGCGAGGTGCGCGTCGAACTGGCCGTCGCGGAGCGGCAGCGGGGCGGCGCACTCTGCGGGCGTGCCGCCGAAGTGGCCCGCCTGGTTCATCCACTCGTAGGGGTCGTAGCGGACCCCGACCATGCCGACGAGGTGCTTCTCGAGCCCGCGGACGGCGCAGAGCGGCGCGTAGCGGA
>CAZLYE010000651.1:0-2974 GCA_964562865.1 uncultured Binatia bacterium (SeqCode)
GTCGTCAACGTGTCGTCCGGTGCGGCGGTGACGCCCTCCTTCGGTCGTCCGAGCTACACCGCGACGAAGCTCGGGCTCGAGGGGCTCACGCAGTCGCTGGCGCACGAGCTCGCCGGGCGCGTCGCGGTGAACTGCATCCGGATCGACATGGCGATCTGGACCGAGGGCTTCGACGCGACCCTGCCCGACGACTTCGACACCTCGTTCTTCGAGGATGCGGTCGTCATGTCGGACGCCGTCCTCTGGCTCACGCGGCAGGGGCTCGACTACACGGGGCGGATACTGACGCTCGGCGAGCTCCGCGGGCGCGGCATCGTCCGTCCCGAGACCCGGGCGACGCGCGCATGACGTCGCGCCGGGCGGGTCACCTCGACGCCGACAACCCGCTCCGCGCGCTGACCGAGGTGATCTCCCGCGTGCCGGGCGGCATCAACCTCGGGCAGGGCGTGTGCGAGCTGCCGACGCCGGCGCTGCTCCGCGACGCCGTGGCGGCGGCCGTTGCCGGCGAGCAGGCGCAGACCTACACCCACTACGCCGGGCTCCCGGAGCTGCGCGCGGCGATCGCGCGGAAGCTCCGCGACTGGAACGGGCTCGACGTGGCGGACGACGGCGTGCTCGTCACGAGCGGCTCGTCGAGCGCGTTCTTCGCCGCCGGGCTGGCACTCCTCGACCCCGGCGACGAGGTGATCCTCTTCGAGCCGTACTACAGCTACCACGCGAGCCAGCTTGCGCTGCTCGGGGCGGTTCCGGTGGCCGTGCCGCTCGGCGCCGACGGCGCCCTCGACGCGGCGGCCGTCGCGCGCGCGCTCGGCCCGCGGACGCGCGCGGTCGTGGTGAACACGCCCGCCAACCCGAGCGGGAAGGTGTTCACCCGCGCGGAGCTGGAAGCGCTCGCCGCCGTGCTCGCGCCCACCGACGTCACGGTGCTGACAGACGAGGTCTACGAGTACCTCTGCTACGACGGGCGTCGGCACGTCTCGCCCGCGAGCGTCGAAGCGCTCCGCGACCGAACCGTGACGATCGGCGGCTTCAGCAAGACCTTCGCGATCACCGGCTGGCGGATCGGCTATCTCGCCGCCGGGTCCCGCGTCGTGGACACCGTCGGCCGCGTGTTCGACCAGATGACGGTGTGCGCGCCGCGGCCGCTCCAGCGCGGCGTCGCGCAGGCCCTCCGCGAGCTGCCGCCGCCGTTCTACGACGCGCTCCGCGACGACTACGAGCGGCGCCGCGATCGGCTCTGCGCCGCGCTCCGGGCGGCGGGCTTCCGGTTCACGCCGCCCGAAGGGGCGTATTACGTGCTGGCGGACCATCGCGAGGCCTTGGGCGACGTGGAGCCCCCGGAAGCGGTGCGCCGTCTGATCGACCGCGTGGCGATCAACGCGGTCCCCGGCCACCTCTTCCACGCCCGGCCCGAGGGCGTGCGGACGGTCCGGTTCCACTTCGCGGTCGCCCCCGACGTCCTCGACGAGGTCTGTCGCCGGCTCGGACGGCTCCACGGCCCCCGGTCGGGCTGAGGCCCGCGGGCTCAAGATCAGAGGTGCCTCGGCCGATATCCGTGGTTTGGGGGGGTCGACACGGATGAAGCGGATACTCGTGATCGAGGACGACCGGGACAACGCGAGCGCGCTCGGGATGCGGCTGCGCAGCGAGGGCTACGACGTGGCGGTCGCCTATGACGCCGTCTCGGGGCTCGCGACGGCCACCCGGTACCAGCCGAACCTGGTGATCCTCGACATCTCGATGCCGGGCGGCGGCGGCCTCCTCGTTGCCGAGCGGCTCCGTAACATGGTGGGCACGGTGGCGACGCCGATCGTCTTCGTCACGGGGGTGAAGGACCCGGAGCTCCGCACGAAGGCGGTGGCGCTCGGCGCCGCGGGCTTCTTCGAGAAGCCCTACGAGCCGCGCCAGCTCCTCGGATCGATCGCCCGTCTGCTCAGCGAGGCGGCGAAGCCGGCACGCCGCGAGGCGGTCCCCCCGAAGGGCCGCGGCGGCTCCGAAGCGGTCCGCGCGAGCGAACCTCGTCCCCGTCCGCGCGGTCGCGGTCTCGAGTAGCCGCGCCGCCGGCCCCACGCACGGACGCTAGTCGGGATCGACGGCGCCGTCGCGGGCGACGCGTGCGCGGGGCGGGTGGAGCGGCGCGGCCTCGGCGGGAACCCTCGCACCGGTGCGCCGCACGTCCTCGAGCGCCGTCGCGGCGGAGGCGATCTCGTCCCGCTCGGGACGTGGGGGGAGGGCGCGCGGGATCTCGACACGGAACTTCGAGCCCTCGCCGAGTCGGCTCGCGACCGAGACCGTGCCGCCGAGCGCGTCGACGAGCTGCTTCACGATGCTCAGACCGAGCCCGACGCCGCCCGTGTGGCGCGTCGACGGCGGACCGATCTGCTGGAAGGCGTCGAAGATCCGGTGCAGGTCCTCCGCCCGGATGCCGGGTCCCGTGTCGATCACCTCGATCAGCACGGCCTCGCCGCCGCGGAGAGGCCGCGCCTTCACGGTGACCGAGCCGGCCTCCGTGAACTTGAGCGCGTTGTCGACCAGGTTGCGCACGATCTCGTGCAGCTTGACGCGGTCGGTCTCGAGCTCGGGGACGTCGGGATCCAGGGCGACGGTGAGGTGGACGCCCCGGTTGCGCACGCGCGCCCTCTGCAGCGCCTGGATCTCGGCGAGCAGCGGCTCGAGGGGGAAGCGCTCGACGTGGAAGGACATCTTGCCGGAGACGAGGCGCGAGAAGTCGAGCACGTTGGTGATGAGATCGAGCTGGAGCTTGGAGTAGCGCCGGACCGCATCCAGCATCTCGGCCTGCTCCGCCGTCACCTCGCCACCGGCGCCCGACGCGAGCATCTCGGCGTAGCCGATGATCACGTTGAGCGGCGTGCGGAGCTCGTGGGAGATGGTGGCGAGGAACTCCGACTTGAGGCGGGTGACCTCCTGCAGCTCGCGCACCTTGCCCTCCAGCGAGGCGCTCCGGGCGAGGTTG